>JANSXJ010000034.1 GCA_024743015.1 Hyphomonas sp.
AGCCGCTTGCCCTGCTCGCCCCAGAACGCTTCAGGATCCGCAATCGAAGCAGCATACATCTCGCGATACCGCTCCGGCGTCAGATTAGCCCGAGACGCAAAATCAGAAGGGACGGGATAAACTGGATTGTCGGTCATATCGAAAACTCCATCGGCCATGGTTTGAGGTCCTTGCTTTAGAACGCGTATTTGGTTGAGAAGGTGAATCTCGTCAGGTCGCCCTCAGCGCCGCTTTCAAGCTCGCGGATGCCGTGCAGCAGCTCAACACCAGTGGTGACTTTCGGCGCGATGTCCCACAGGATCGCTCCGTATGCAGACTGAACCGATTTCGTCGCGCCACCGCCGAGATAGGATGGGTTATCTACGAAGAGTCCGGAATAGCCGACATTGAAGCGGGCTGTTTCGCCAAATGGATGGCGCCACGCCACCAACCCGCCATAGCTTGAAATCGCTTCGAGATCTCCGTTAGGATCCAGCGCCGTCGCGCGGCTTGCCGCGAGCCCGATATATCGACCCAGCCCTTCACCACCCGTCAGGTTGAAACGGATATCATCCTTATCGCCAACTTTGACGCGACCAGCGACGCTGAGGCCGTAGCCGAAGACTTCTTCTTCTGTCGGGCCAAGATCAGCCCGCAACTGACGCGCAATACCGGCGATCGAGATGTTTCCGAAATCGCCTTTCATATTGTAGCGCGCGACGACATCCGGAAGCAGGTTTTCATCTCGCGAGCCGATATTGAGGCTGGTCGTATTCGGGTTCTCGATCGCGAACTGCCAATTGCCATGCGTGTAGCGAAGCTGCGCCTGGCGCACGAAGACCATGCCATCAGAGAGGACCAGGAAGCTCGCGCTTTCCGGAATCGCGGATGTGTTCTGGAAGGTCGACCATTCCTGGCCGACGCGCCAATTTCCATAATCGATATAGGCGCGGCGCAGACGAGGACTGAACGAGCTGGAAACCAGCTCATTGCCCTGCGCGGACCCGAGAAAGTCCAATTCGAGATACCCGGTAACTGTTTTGTCGCCGACGGGCTTCTGGGCGGTCACCGCAAATCGCGAACCCTGGGCCGTAAGGTCGGTAAAACTCATCTCATCGCCGCCAATCGGCGTCGCCCCCGGGATGTAGAAATCCCGAGCGATTGAGTTGGAGGTGATCCCACCATCGCTCAGCGTGGTGGCATGTGCGTCGACATCAATGAACCCGGCGAGCTTGAAAGTCGTGTCGCCAACCATAAAGCCGGTATTGGTTGCGAAGCTTCGATCTGTGGGCGTTGCCTGCTCCACCTTGTCGAGGCGGACGATTGCTTCATCCATGTCCGCGCGCTCTGCCGCCAGTTCGGCTTTGAGCTCAGCCACCATGGCTTCCAGTGCCGCGATGCGTTCTTCGATATCGCCGCCATCAGCGGCCGCAATCCCTGAAATCATCAGTGCTGAACTCGCCAGCAAAAAGCCTTTCAATCCAATGCGCATACCTTCCTCCGTTATCTTTTCTGTGAGGTTGAGTATTTCCGGAACGCGCCTGAGCCGCTATTAGCCATTGGGATTACGACTATGGTCTTAGGGCATTTATCTGGGGCTTCGGGCTAAGAGACGGGATTGAGTATGTGTTCGCGATAGACCGGAAACCGGCAAAGACGCGGTACGGGAGGAGAATATGACTGAGGCACCCAATGTCCTGATCGTGGACGATCATCCCCTGTTTCGTGACGCGCTGGAGACGGCGCTCGCACAGGCCAGCAGCGACGCCGGCATCGCAACCCATGCAGGTTCTATCAAGGAAGCGCTGGAGCGATTTGTTCCGGCCTCGACCACGCTTGTTTTGCTCGACTTGAACCTCTCCGATTCCAATGGTTTTGACGGCTTGGCAAAGCTTCAAACATCCGGAGTCACCTGCCCGATCGTGGTTGTTTCAGCGACTGAGTCCGGATCCGTCTTCCAACAGGCCAAAACCCTCGGCGCCGCAGGGTATCTCCCCAAAAGCCTGGGCCTTGATGATCTTGCAGCAGCTCTCGCTACGGTCATTGATGGCGGAACCTGGTTCCCAGAGGTCAAAGGTCCGAGCGAAGCAGAGAGCAACGGCATGGAACGCGTCGCCAGCCTGACTCCGGCACAAAGACGCGTGATAGACGGTTTGTCAGATGGTCTTCTGAACAAGCAGATCGCCTATGAAATGGGCATCTCCGAAGCGACGGTGAAAGCCCACATGACAGCCATATTCCGCAAGCTTGGCGCGAATAATCGCACACAGGCGCTTCTGATCTACAAGTCGGCGTTGGGGCTGGATGATCATTCTGCTGCGTGAGGCGCATTCGTTTCCGTCCGCGCCATCAGGAATTGGCGAATCTCCATTGGATCTGCAGGTTTCCTTAGGACTTTCACGCCGCGTTTAGCTGCACGACTGGAGAGTTCAGGAGTCGCTTCGGCCGTGAGCAAGGAAACCCATAGATCAGGGGCCTTGCGCATGAACTTCGTAACCAAGTCCAGCCCGGTCAGGTCCTGCTTCAGCTGGTAATCAGCAATGACAACCTGAATGGGTTCGCGCTCAAAGATGCTCAGCGCATCCTCGGCTGTTTGCGCCGTGAACGCTCGGCATCCCCAGTGTTCGAGCAATGCTCGCATTCCATCCAGGATAAGACGTTCATCATCAATGCACAGAACACGCAGACCACGCAGCGATTGATCCGGATGGGTTTCGATGGGCGGCTCCGGTCTACGTGCCTGGGTCACCGGCGCTCCAGCACGCGGCAGGCGAACCGCGAAAACCGACCCACGTCCGACTTTTGAACGGACTTCGATTTTCGTCTTCATCAGAGCGGCCATGCGACTCGCGACGGCCAGCCCTAGCCCGGCGCCCCTGATCCCCATATTGTCTTGCTCCGTCAGCCTCTCAAACTCTTCGAACAGTTTGGCTTTCTGGTTCTCTGGAATTCCTGGCCCCGTATCCCACACTTCAATACGAACATGGTCCGAACCGTCCCGACGCGCGCCGATCAGGAGGCCCCCTTTTTGAGAGTAGCGACGGGCGTTTGAAATGAAGTTTCGGAGAATGCTCTGCAAAAAATCCGGGTCAGCAGACACCCGAAGACTGGTCGGCGCAACACGCACCTCCAATCCGACGGTTTGAGCCATTGGGCGGGCTTCATCCGCGAGGTCTTCAAACAGTGGCCCAAGTGGAATGGCCTTGGGTTGCGGTTCGACATTGGAATGATCAAGGCGGGAAATGTCGAGCAGGCCTTTCAGGAGCTCATCCGCGGATCGCACTGCTCTGTCGGCTTTCGCGAGCAATTCCTGATTGGCGTGTTTCTCGCCTGGGTCGACCGCTCCGAGGAACAGACGCGCCGCGTTCAATGGTTGTAAGAGATCGTGACTCGCTGCTGCGAGGAATCGCGTCTTCGAAGCGTTGGCGCCTTCTGCTTCCGAACGCGCGACATCAAGATCCTGCGCCATATCCTGCAGATCTCGCGTACGATCATGCACGCGCTGCTCGAGGGTTTCGTTCGCTTCGATCAGGGCCTGTTCGCGACGTTTGTCCTCGGTGATATCCGTGAAGGTTGTCACGTAGCCGCCGCCGGGCATCGGGCTGCCAACGATGCGTAAATGGCGGCCATCCGGATTTTGCCGCTCATAGACATGAGGGCGACCTGCCCGGATATGGGCGATCCTGCGATCTGCTTCCTTCTCCGGGTCGCCATCGATCCAGCCGGTTGCAATATTGTGCTGGATCAGGTTGGAAATGGGCTCTCCGAGCTTCACCAGGCTTTCGGGATAAGCGAACATCTCCACATAGGCGCTGTTCCATGCCACCAGATTCTGTTCGTGATCCACAACGCTGATCCCTTGCTCGATGTTTTCGAGCATGGATTGCAGCATGTGACGGTCGAAGCGTTCGGCTTGCGTATGTTGATCCAGGATTGAGAGCACATCGCCCAGCGCCACGTCGGCACCGGCAATGGCCGACGACATCACGACGCGGGCAGACGCCCCGCCAAGCGCACTGGCCAAAAGACGCTCCGTACGCTGCACCAGGCGCCAATCCGCCGGCTCGGTTCCCCGCGTGTCGATATCGAGTTCCGCGGCGACCTGGTCAAAGGCATACGAAACGGCGTCTGCTCCCAAAAACCGAGACGCCAACGCTCTGAGGCCATCTGGGGTCACCTGATGCTGGATGGACTGAGCCGGAGCGCGCAAACCGCTTGCGCTGGCATTCTCGCCAACAAAGGCGGCCGCTTGAATTCGATCCCGCAAGCGTTCCGGGGCGCGAATGGAACCGATCATGAAAGCTATCGAATTCAGTCCCATGCTCCAGACGACACCGTGAACGAGACTGTCGCCAAAATCCAACCCGAGCAGCGCATGGGGATCCAGCCAGATGGGAAGTACGCTCAGCATCTCGGCGTGACCGATAATCGCCGGGAGGAACAAGGTATAAGCCCAGACCATGAGCCCTAAAGACAAACCCCAAACCGCACCCGTCTGTTTAGCGCCCCGCCAGTAAACCGCCCCGAGAAGTGCCGGCGCGAACTGGGCTGCCGCGGCGAATGACAGGAGGCCGATCTGCGCCAATGCCTCGCTGCTCTCCCCAATTCGAAAGTATCCATAAGCGAGGAAAATAATCCCGGCGATCACGAACCGCCGGATCGACAGGATGCGGGCCCCCGCGTCGCCGCTAATATTGGACAATCGCCCCGACCGCAGAAAGGCCGGAACAATCAGTTCATTTGTCACCATGTTAGAAAGCGCGATCGTCGCGACAATGACCATGCCGGTTGCGGCGGAAAACCCGCCAAGAAATACCAGCATCGCAAGCCAGCCATTGTCCTGCGCGAGCGGTAATTCGAGTACGTAAAGATCGGCCGGTATGCCACCCGGCAATCCGCCCGAGCCCGCCAAGGTAATTGGGATCACGACGAGGCTCGTAACCAGCAGATAGATTGGGAACAACCATCTGGCGAGCGCCAGGTCGCGGTCGTCGCGGCGCTCAATGAATCCGACATGGAACTGGCGTGGCAGACAAATGATGGCGGCCATCGATAATAGCGTGATGGTGACAAACCGTGCAGAGATATCGGCGGGGAAGACCTCTTCGACCCGCGGTACGTTTTCGATTGCGCCGGAACCAATGAGGTTGATCGACAGAATCGCGACCGCGATGAGTGCCAAAATCTTGACGATGGCCTCAAAGGCCAGAACCCTCATTAATCCTGCATTGTGGCGCGTCAGGTCGGAATGCCGCGCTCCGAAAAGAATAGCGAACAGGGCGAGCCCTATGGCTGTAATCAGAACCGATTCCGTACCGCTTTGAGGTTGGATGTCCCCAACCGGACGCAACAGCGCCTGAACGCTCATCCCGACCGATTTCAGCTGCAAAGCAATGTATGGCAGGCTTCCGACCACGGCACCGACGGCGACAATCGCCCCGATGGAACGACTCTTCCCGTAGCGCGATGCGAGAAAGTCCGAGAGCGAGGTAACGCCCTCTCTTTCAACCACTTGGCCAATCCGCTTCAGAAGTCCTGGCAACAGTAAAAAGACCAGAGCGGGCCCGAGGTAGATCGGGAGATAATCCCAACCGCTCGAGGCCGCAGTGCCCACTGCGCCAAAAAACGTCCAGGACGTGCAGTAAACGGCGATAGCAAGCGCGTAGACAATCGGGCTTTGCTTGAATCCTGGCTGGCTTGCCGTTTTATCGCGTTGCCAGGCAATCCCGAACAGGACGGCCATATAGAGCACTACACTCACAATTATGAGCCAAGTCGGCATAGACATCTCCTGACGGTATCATGCCAATCGTCGAATCCGAAGCCTATTGCGGCTTTGGTCGTACGTTATCTCAGCTATGGTTTGAATGGACTGATATACTGCCGCGGAGCGAGAGACGGGTACGAAACAGACAACTAACAGCCAAAAACCGCTCCGACCGCATAAGGGCTTGCCATATTTCACGAAATGCTCGGCGCGTTCGGTTCGAACTTGGCTGCACCAATCACGCACGCGCGCCAAGCCGGTAGATCATTAAGGCCGAATAAGAACCAGTTTTCGGGCCGCGCTTATTCCCGCTTAGCCTGCATATAGTGTTATGCAGAGATAAAGTTTCCGAGTAACTGCATGCGGGTTGAACCTCGCCGTCCAGCCTGGACCATGCGGGATGCTTCAACAGCATTTGAAAGTCCGAAAATGAAAACCGAGTTTGAGATCGCTGCGCCACTCGTCCAGGCGCTTGCAGACAAAGGGTTTGATGCCTTGACCCCTGTCCAGGAGGCCGTCCTGAACCCTGATCTGTTCGGTCGCGACTTGTTGGTCTCTGCACAGACTGGATCTGGCAAGACCGTGGCATTCGGACTCGCGATGGCGAGTTCGATCCTGCAGAGCTCATCGCAATTGCCAAAGGCTGATATTCCGACGGCTTTAATCGTCGCCCCGACCCGGGAGCTTGCCTTGCAGGTCACAAAGGAATTGCAGTGGCTGTTTGCGCCTGCAGGTGGTCGCGTCGTGTCCTGTATTGGCGGTGTCGATATCCGCGATGAGAGGCGTGCACTTTCCACCGGTGCTCACATCGTTGTCGGCACACCGGGTCGCCTGGTAGATCATATTCGCCGTGGGTCATTGGACCTTGGTGACATCCAGGTCGTCGTTTTGGACGAGGCCGATGAGATGATGGACATGGGGTTTCGAGAGGAACTTGAATACATTCTGGACGCTGCTCCGAACGAACGGCGCACGCTGATGTTTTCTGCCACGGTTTCTAAACCCATAGCCCGGTTGGCAGAGTCTTACCAAAACGATGCTGTACGCGTGAACACCACCTCCGCCCAGTCGGCGCATGGAGATATTACGTATCAAGCGATGACAGTGGTTCCCGCCGATGTCGAAAAGGCAGTGATCAATACGCTCCTGTTCCACGATGCACCGAATGCGATTGTGTTCTGCTCTCGTCGAGATGCGGTCAATAAACTCACAGCTCGTCTGACCAATCGAGGGTTTTCCGTGGTCGCCCTGTCCGGAGAGTTCAGCCAGAAAGAGCGCAGCAATTCCGTACTGGCAATGCGCGACGGCCGCGCCAGGGTTTGTGTTGCGACCGATGTTGCGGCGCGCGGACTTGATCTGCCGGGATTGGATTTGGTCATCCATGCCGACTTGCCCCGCAACAAGGAAGGCCTCCTTCACCGCTCAGGCCGAACCGGGCGCGCGGGCCGACATGGGGTCTGCGCCCTGATCGTACCGGTACGTGCGCGTCGCCGAACGGAACGCCTCCTGAGCGATGCCAATGTCGAAGCAGAATGGCGCTTGCCACCATCCGCGACCGAGATCGAGGAGGCTTTGAATGCCAAACTGCTGGTCAGCGACGTCCTGCAAACTCCGCCAGACACAACGGAAGCAGGCCTCGCAAGCACACTGCTGGAGAAATACAGCGCCGAGCATCTGGCAGCAGCCATTGTTCGGTTGACCCGTTCAACTGATTCCGCACCCGAGATGCTGCAAGATCCGGGTGCACAACAACCCAGTCGATCCCGCAAAGACCGATACGATCCTGATCGAGAATTTCCGCGCGAGGAGAGACGCGAACATGGCGGTCGCCGCGGCTCAGACTTCCCCGATGGCCAGTGGGTCAAACTCGGCGTGGGGCGCAAGAAAAAAGCGGATCCGAAATGGCTGATTCCGATGCTGTGCAAGTCCGGTGGGTTTTCGCGCAACAGTATCGGCGCCATTCGCATTGATCCCGATGCAACACATGTCGAGCTGAAACCCGAAGCTGCTAAGAGTTTGATCGACGCTGCAGGCGAACGTCAGATCATTGATAAAAGCATTTGGGTGGGCCGATCGGAAGAACCCAGCGCCGCTGTGCCGAGACCAAAGCGAAACAAAGACTTCTCCAGCAAGCGCCCGAAAAAAGTCAGGCGCCCCGCCTCAGGCAAAGGCGATGGAGGCTCGTTCAAGAAAAAACGCTCAGGCCCCAAGAAGCCGCGTGGCCCGAACGGCGAGAAGAAGCGCAGCAAAAACCCGCCAAAACGCTCGTAGGTCCGTCGCTACTGCGCGAGACTCTCTCGGCTGAACAGCTGGGCGAAACGACTTCGTTGGCCTTGGCTACCGGTGTGCGCCGCGGCTCTCAACTCAGTTTCAGGGTTACAAACACGAACGTCCACCATATGGTTTCCGAAACCTTGGAGGGATGGAATGAAGGTTCGCACTGCAAGCCTATTGGGACTGGCCGCCTTGGTGTCCCTGTCGTGCAGCGGACCTGCTCCTTCTTCGGTCAACTCCCCTAACGAAGCCGCGCTGTTCGACGAGATCGAAGTCAGCGAATTTCGAGCGTTGGAGATCGACAGGTTCCGGGGCTTGATTCGGCACATGGAGCAGGTCCATCGCGACTGCGCCCCATGGATAGAGCATTGTGACTTTGTCGCTCCGGTCAATGCAAAGGTCGCTTTACGCGGTGAAGCACCGTTTCAGGCGCAAATCACGCCTCCGGAAAATTACCAGACAGAAGAGCTCGGACAGGTCGCATCGTCAGACTGGCAGGAGCGCCATTTTTGCGGCGGTAGTCTGATTGCGCCTGGTTGGGTGATCACCGCGGCGCACTGCGTTGATGAGGGCATGGTGGAAGCTGGCTTTCAAGTCCGCCTGGGGATGAGCAATCTACAAAGAAATGATGGCCGAACCTTCCCGATTGATCGCGTGATTTGTTATTCGAATGAAGATTGCCGCCCAGACGCCGCTGGCATCATTTACGAGCACGATATCGCCTTGTTGCATTTTGAGAGCTCGCCCGAAGACTTCAAAGAGCCTCTGCCACCAGCCTACTACGAAAATGTTGGTGTGGAGGCCATCGAACTCACCGCGGATGAGACGGTTCTCAATACGTGGAGCGAAGATGGCACGGTGCGCGGATGGAATATCGCCAACGGCGCTGAAATAGAGCGAGCGCAGAAATCTCTCATGGATCTTGGCCGCGGATATCGCGAACGATTTTTGTCTCAAGGATATATGGCGGGATATGCGCTCCAAACGGCACAGCGAATGCCGCGTATCTATAACCGCCCTGCGTTCAGTTCCATGCAAACCACTGACCGGATGATCCGCGGTCGGCCCAGCGTTTTTCATCGCCACTCTATACAAGACAGAACCGCCTTTTACTTCGATAGCGGGCGTCGCATTTTGCGGTTTCGAAATGATTGGACAAACAATTTTTCTGAGATCGAACTCGAAACCTTTTCAGCCGAAAACTCGTTGAATCTTGCGCGTCGCGGGATGCTAAATTTCAAACAACTCGAACTATCACCGGATGAGAGTTTCCTCATGAGCCTGGGACGGGCGTTCTCACCGGAAACCAATATGATCCAGCATGAATTGATCAGCTGGAACACGTCCAATCTCGATGAAAACTGGGTGCAGCAGACGATTGAGCCCGCCCGCAAGAATCGATTCACCCAGGGACCAGCAGGCATCAAGGTGCTCGGCATATACCCACAAGGTGTGCTTGTCAGCATGGATGGAGAATTGTCATTGCTCGATGCGAAAAGCGGCAGCGAGCTTGCCCGCGTGGCGCATCCCATGGATTTTCCCTGGCTCACCGAGGAGCGACGCTATCAGTTGGCCGCAGAGGGGCAACCGGTTCCAGATACGATTGACGAGACCCCGGTCCACAACTTTGTATTCGACGCACGGATTGAGAAGCGCGACGATCGCGACAAGCTGTTAAGCCTGACCCGCCGGTTTGCGGAATCGGATATCTGGATCTGGGACCTCGAAACCGGCGAGCTGGAAACGCGGATTTCGCAACCAGACGAGCTATGGAGCGAGTATGTTGAAGGTGCCAAATTCATCCAGGACGGAGCCCGGCTGTTTACCTGGACGAATTACGGCAAGATGCGTGTCTGGGATGTTGAGAGCGGTGCAATCGTCTCGGAAATGTCTCAAGAGCTCGCTTTGATCAAAGGAACCTTCATGCAGGACGAGCAATCGATTCTGGTACAAGATACTGCCGGGGCAACTGTTTGGAATCTTGAAAATGGTCGACAGATCGCCCGCATTGACCATCTCAATTTCGTGCGAGATGCCCTGGTGTCTGAGGATGAGTCTAAAATCCTGACTTGGAGCGAAGACGGAACGGCGCGTGTGTGGCGGACCGCATCAGGAGAAGAGATACGCCGGGTCTATCACGATGGTTGGGTGAATGGCGCCGCCTTCATGAGTGCCGATGAGCGAGTCTTGACCTGGAGCGACGATGGCACAGCGCGGATCACTGAGCTGGCGACGGGAGACGTCGACATGATCTTTGACGTTGCCAAAGCCCCACCTGGTTCGCCGCTGACATTGCCCGTTCAAGATCGGCCCGTTGAACCGATTGCTGTGTCTTACCTCAACGTTGCAGCCCACACGCATGACCTGTTTCCTGGCGATCAGGTCACGGTGTATGGCTGGGGCAAGACGGAACAGGTCGTTGGTGAAGATCCATATGCCAGCCTGCTTAGCGTAACGTTGACCGTGCTCGACAATGCAAGCTGCAGTGAACTGGATGGAATGGGTCCAACATCAAACGGCGTATCGCGGGTGCATGATAATGTGTTTTGCGCGCAGGATGACCTGCAAAAGACCTGTCGCGGAGACAGCGGCGGCCCAGTGATTCACGATGGTCGATTGGTTGGAATTGTCAGTTGGGGCAAGAAACAGTGCACTGCGGACGGCAAACCGGGTGTATATACGCGCGTGCAGAATTATTCCGACTGGATCAGACAGCACATTCTGTCAGACTTCTAGCCGACCGAATTTTCGGCCGGCTAAGCGTGTCGGGAATCAGCGGCCCGGGCCGCGACTCTTGCCTTGCTCTTCATCCTCAGAGTCCTGAGATTCAGCAGCCGCACCGTCTTCCGATGCTTCAGTGGCTGGTTCATCCGCCGCTGGCGAACATGCTGTTGCGAACGCCGCCAGGCCAAGAACCAATGCTATGTCTCTGATTTTCATAATTTCTCCCCGTCTCTCTTTTATTAACTATGTGAAACCAAGCGTGTTTTGCAAGACAATAAAATCTGGATGCGAGCGAATGGGGTCCAGGAATGGATCCGTTCCTAGATAAGTCAATCCAGCATCGCCCTTCTCAAGCGCGGCCTTTAGCGTGGTTATGGCTAGCTCAGTATCTCCGCGCTGGGCCATGACTTGCGCCTGCTGATAAAGTCCGTTGTCGCCATAAGTCTCGATGAGCTCGGTCATCGCGGCCTGAGACTGTTGGTCATTGCCAAGCTTTTGATGAACGATGGCCAGGCATGTGGCCTTCACCAGACCATGCGATTCTTCATGGCAGGCCCTCAAAGCGAGATCTGCTTGGCCAAGCTCGAGGTGAGCAAAGGCGCTCCAGGCATGCGCGTCGCTAAGCCCATCAGACAATTCCAGGGCCCGTTCGTACGCCTGAAGGGCCTGGTCATATCTGCCAGCGGCATAGTGAACGTTACCGACGCTTCGATGAATCGTTGGATTGAGCGGATCCAGCATGGCTGCAAGCTCAATTGCGCGGCGCGCATCGGCTGCCCGACCCGTCAGGGCTGCATATTCTGCGTACCTTGCTTGAATGATCGCTGAGCCGAGGCCGAGTTCGAGAGAACGCTCATAGGCCGGACGGGCTTCAGCGATGTTCAGCTGCGTTTCAAACAGAGCCAGCGCCAGAACTGAGTGCGCTTCATCCAGATCGGGACCCAGTTCAATGGCCCGTCTGGCCGCCTCCATTGCCTGGTCATAGTAAAGATTTGCGCGCTCGCGGCTTTCGCTGGTGTTACCCAGCACGGTCAACGTTGCGGATCGCGCCGCATGTGCGGCCGCAAATCCTGGGTCGAGGGCAATCGCATTATCGAACCGTTCCAGCGCAAGCAGGTCCGTCTCAGCCGCCGTGGAATTTCTGTAAATGGTCCAGCCCCGCAGATAGGAATCGAACGCGGCGGCATTGGTCGCTGCGCCTATCTGCGCTTGCCCTTGCGCCGTGGAAACGCCCAATGCCAGTTCCGCAGAAATCGCCTCGGTAATCGTGCGCTGCACTTCCAGCAGTTCGTCGATCGGCTGACTGAACGATCCAGACCAGAGCGTGTGTCCCGTGACACTCTCAATCAGACTGGAGACAACATCGATGCGTCCCTCAATCACTTGAACCGCCCCTTCAACGACAAACGCCACTCCGAGTTCTCGAGCGATCGCGTCGGGAGTGAGCTGTCGCTGTTTGACGTTTTCAGAGGAGGATCGCGCCATCACGCGAAGGCCTGAATTTCGGGCAAGCGTGTTGCGTAACTCGTTCGCTATTCCAGTCGACAAATAATCCTGATCCGGGTCACGACTATCATTCTCGAACGGCAAAACCGCGATGCTTCCCTCCGCAATCTTTGTCGATTTGGATTTCCAGGGAGCCCACAACGCGGTTGCGGACGCTACGCCCAAACCTCCAACCGCTCCAAACAGTAGCAACCTACGACGCGACAGCTGGTGGGTGAACCGTTCCTGTAGCAAATCAGGAACGTCATCAACGCGCGCAGCTGATGCTTCTACAGACCGAATGACGTTCTGAATCGAAGGCTCATCTTTGGAACCATCCCATCGAGACAGGTCAATCACCTGGAATTGTCGAAACCCCAGCGGCGGCTCAGTCTGATCGAGCGATATCGGGACCAGACATTTATTATCCCGCCCATGCATCGCCTCATCTTGCACCCAGTGCGATTGCACCGACGTCTCCGACCACAAAACAACGACCGCGTCCGCGTCTTGCAAAGCACTTTGGGTCTTATCGATATATTTTGCCCCGCCCGCCAACATGCCGTCCCACCAAACATCAAGTCCGGCCTGCTCGAGGGCTCGAATGATCGGCTCAGCGCGCGCTCTGTCCGTTCGCGAATAGCTGAAGAAGACTTTCAGGATTGGAGATCCGGTCTCGTCATTGAAACTGTCAGCCGCCAATCTCATCGTCTCCTGAGCTTTCAATGCGTTGAATATAACGACAAATCTGGCTTTGTCATTTGGCAACCGACATGCGTTTTCGCTTTTCGAATGACCGAATCTTGTGCGGCCGGGGCAAAACGGCAGGCAGTTGGCACCCCGGCACATAAACTGCCGAGTTACGCTGTATTTACGTGGCCAGACAGGTATAAGCGATGAATGGGCAGGCTGATCGCAATTTCCAATCGAACGGCTGCCGACCCGAGTGCTCGGGCCGGTGGCCTCGCAGTCGCGGTCTGGGAGTCTTTGAAATCGTCCGGCGGCGTTTGGTTCGGTTGGTCCGGTGATATCGCCGAGAGGCAATCTCGAACGGTTCAAAGTCTGAAGGATGACGGCGTCGAATTCGTCCTGACCGACTTAACCGATCGCGAGCATGATCAGTACTATCTCCAATATGCAAACTCGGTGCTCTGGCCGGTGTTTCACTACCGCCTGGACTTGGCAACGTTCAATTCGGATGCCTTTCAAGTCTATGCCGCGGTAAACCAGCGCATCGCCAACATTGTCACGGAACGCCTGCGAGATGGCGATACAGTCTGGGTGCACGACTATCATTTTCTGTTGATGGGCGACAGCATGCGCCGGGCTGGCTGGGATGGGCCGATCGGTTTTTTCCTGCATATTCCGTTCCCGCCGCCAGAAGTGTTCAGAGCCCTGCCCGAGCACCAGTGGATCGCGCGCGCCATGTGCAGCTATTCCGTTATCGGGCTCCAATCCGAACAAGACAGATCAAATTTCGCCCGATACCTGATCGAAGACTGCAAAGCAGTGGACCGCGGAGACGGAGTGTACGAAGCTTTCAACACAACGATCAAGATTGAAGCTTACCCGATCGGGATTGATGCGCAGAGCTTCGCTGAAGCGGCAAAAACCGAAAAGGCCAAGGAGGCTTCAGATCGAATTGGACGCTTTCTCGGCGGGCGCAACCTCGTTATCGGCGTCGACCGGATGGATTATTCCAAAGGGCTACCCGAGCGCTTCGAAGCGGTTGGGCAAATGTTCGACGACTATCCCGAAACCCGTGGATCGGTTTCGGTAACTCAGATCGCGCCGCCATCGCGCAGCAAAGTTGATGAGTATCGTGAACTCCGCCGGACGCTGGATGGGCTCGCTGGGCGTATTAATGGTGACTATGGCGACCTCGACTGGATCCCGCTGCGATACCTCGCACGTTCATATGACCGCGAAGAGCTTGCCGGACTGTTCCGGATTGCCCGGGTCGGGTTGGTGACCCCGCTCAGAGATGGCATGAACCTGGTCTGCAAGGAATTCGTTATGGCTCAGGACGAAGCCGATCCCGGCGTCTTGATCCTGTCAGAATTTGCAGGAGCCGCGGAGCAGCTAAAAGACGCCCTCCTGGTCAATCCGCATGACACGCGCAAACTAGCCGAAGTGATCCACCACGCCCTCACCATGCCGTTGGAAGAGCGCGTCGAGCGTTGGAAATCCCTGCAGAAAACCGTGGTTGAGCAAGACATCGCCTGGTGGCGAAAGAAATTCCTCAAAGACCTGACCGCACTCCAAGATACTCGATAGCAACTGAAATCCATGACGGATCGTTTCCTCAGCAAAAATGAAATCGAACCGGAATTGACGACACGTCATGCGTTGTTTCTGGATTTTGACGGAACGCTGGCCCCTCTGCAGGATGATCCTGACACGGTGTCCTTACCTGCGGGCGGGGCCGATCAACTCCGCGCCTTAGCGCATATTCTTGGCGGTGCGCTTGTGCTCATAAGCGGGCGCGCCATTCAGGACCTATCGGCGCGAACGCCAAACGATCTCTGGCGCGCCGGGGGGCACGGCCGGGATGTTTGTCGTCCTGGCGAGTCACCGCCCCCCTGCGCCGATGACGCGCCAAGCGACCTTCGCGCAGCGGTGAGCCGCGTGGTGCAGCAGCATCAAGGGTCCCGCATTGAAAACAAAGGTCGCGTGATCGCTGTACACTATCGCCAGAACCCATCCGTGGGCCCTTCGCTGGCTGCGTCTCTCTCGAAGCTTTCAGACGAAACCGAAGGCTACGCTTTTCAGCATGGAAAGATGGTGATCGAGCTTAAACCCCGCGATGCCAATAAGGGGTTGGCTTTGGAAAGCATTATGACCCAGGCCCCTTTTGAGGGGCGTCTGCCAATCATGGTCGGAGACGACACCACGGACGAAGATGCCATGGAAGCAGCGCAGAAACTGGGCGGTCTTGGGATAAAGGTTGGCGCAGGTGAAACTTGCGCGCGGTATCGATTCGACGACACAGACTCCGTTTGGGACTGGCTAAAAGGGCAACTGAATGAGCACGCTTGAACTCGGAATAATCGGCAATGGAACGGTTGCAGCTCTTGACGACCCCAATGCCTCCAACCAGTGGTTGTGTCTGCCACGATTTGATGGCGAACCCGTATTTAACCAGCTGCTCGGCGGGAGCGGCGCGTTTTCCGTGGTCCTCGCCGATCAAGTCAGCAGCGAACAGACTTATGTTCGCAATACGGCGGTCATCGAGACAATCCTGACGGCTGCGGATGGATCCTCCATCAAGGTGACAGATTTTGCGCCCCGATTCCACGATCGCGGCCGGGTCTTCAGACCTGCCTCCATCGTCCGGCGGATTACGCCTCTTTCCGGTATGCCCCGGATCACGATTTTTCTTAGGGCGCAAAGCAATCGAGGGGAACGAGCAACTTTGCGCCGCCGCGGTGTATCGCATATTCGCTTTCCAAACGAAGATTACGACTTCCGAGTGACCACCGACGCGCCGGTTTCATTCGTCATGGACGAACGCGAATTCGTACTCGATCAGGAACTCAGCTTCGTTTTAGGGCCGGATGAATCTCTTTCGGATAATCCCGAAGCGATTGCCAGCGACTGGCTTCAGCGCACTCTGCACACCTGGCAGGAATGGTCGCGGCGCCTGGCAACACCGCCGGAATGGCAAGACGCCGTCATCCGAGCAGCCATTACGCTAAAATTATGCGTCTATGAAGAAACCGGCGGCATCGTCGCCGCACTCACCACATCGATCCCGGAGCATGCGGGCTCGCAACGCAACTGGGACTATCGCTTTTGTTGGCTGAGAGATGCCTACTTCACCGTCACCGCTCTGAACCGATTGTCCGCCGTGGGCACTCTCGAGAAATATCTGAGCTATCTTCGCAACACCGTCGCAATGACAAAAGGCGGTCATATCCAGCCTGTCTTTGGCATTGCGCTTGAAGATGACCTTACCGAAGAAACTGCGGAACGCTTGCCCGGCTATCGCGGCATGGGTCCGGTGCGCTTCGGAAACCAGGCTGCGGAACACATCCAGCACGATGTTTACGGCCACGTCATTCTTGGCGCGGCGCAAGCCTTCTTCGATGATCGCCTCCTCTCGAAGGCGGGCGAACTGGAGTTCGAACAGTTTGAGCAAGTCGGTGAACGCGCGTTTCAAGTCTACAACACGCCAGATGCCGGTATCTGGGAGTTTCGCGGCATCGCCCATGTGCACACCTCCTCCGCGATCATGTGCTGGGCGGCCTGTGACCGGTTAGCGAAAATCGCCGAGACACTCGACCGCCCAGACAGGTCTGAATATTGGCACGGGCGAGCAGATGAAATCCGAGCGACCATCCTCGAAAAGGCATGGAATGAAGACCGCCAGGCCTTCACCGGCGCTTTTGGCGGCGTTGATCTGGACGCCTCGGTCCTGCTGATGGCGGAGATCGGCTTCATCGATCCGATGGACCCCAGATATATCGCAACGGTTGAGCGCGTGGATGATGAGCTGCGCGTTGGGAACCACGTCTATCGATACCGTATCGAAGACGATTTCGGGCTGCCCAAAACCGCGTTCACCGCATGCACGTTCTGGCATATTGATGCCCTGGCCCGGATCGGCCGCTTGGACGAGGCTCGCACGATGTTCGAAGCAGTCCTCGCCACCCGGACGAAGCTGGGTCTGCTGTCAGAAGACGTCGATACGGAGACAAACGAACTCTGGGGCAACTTTCCCCAAACCTACTCCATGGTCGGCATAATAAATGCCGCCGCGCGCCTCAGCCGAACCTGGCATACGGTTGTGTAGGAGCCGTATGGGGCCTAAAGCCCAAGCTCCTCCTCGCGCAATCTTTTGACCTCGTCGCGCAAGCGAGCGGCTTCCTCGAATTCCAGATTGGCGGCCGCTTCACGCATTTGCTTTTCGAAGTCAGCGATGACAGCTCGCAGATTGTGGCCTTTGCCATCCGGGCCGATTTCGTAGCCGGTTTGCTCCTCGGCGACGGCCCTCTTCCGTG
>JANSXJ010000533.1 GCA_024743015.1 Hyphomonas sp.
ACCAGGCCGGTCTGCGACCTGGGTCCATGGAATGATGATCCCCGCCGATTCTGGCGGCCGTTCGAGATCAATCGGTTTTTGCGTCAAATGACCTAGCTATCTTCTTCGTCGAAGAGCTGAACGTGTGCACCTGGTGCGATCGTGGAGATTGCGTGCTTGTAAACCAACTGCGGTGGGCGACCATCGCCGCGCAGCAACACACAAAAGTTGTCAAACCAAGTGACGACGCCCTGCAACTTCACGCCGTTGACCAAAAATATCGTCAACGGTGTCTTGGATTTGCGGACTGCGTTAAGGAAAGTGTCCTGGAGGTTTTGCTTTTTATCTGAAGACATTGTTCGTCTGCCCTTCTTTTATATTGCAGGCGCTATATCGATTGACCTCAGTTTGCAAGACTGGGCGGGCTTATCGTTGCCAAAAAGCTGGATTTAGCGCGGGCAAGAGCGCAATCACCTCTAATCGCCCAAGGATCATGCCAAGGATTGCACAAATCTGCGCCACCTGAGACAGCTCCGCATTCATCCCCGAAAGCACATGCCCGGCATTCGACAAGCTCCCGATCCCGGCGCGGATGGCATCATCGAAAGCAAGCCCCGCAGCGCTGAGCAGCAGCGTCCCAATCGTGCAGGCGACGATGTAGCCAACAAGATAGACCCAGACCCCCATGACCGTCCGCTCGGACTGACGGCGTCCTCTGAATTTGAAGTGCTGCACGCTTCCGCGATAGCCAAGCTGAACGAATTCAAGCGCGACCCGGCGTGTGAGAATAATCAGGCGAGCCAGCTTGAACCCGCCTGCCGCGGATAGCGCTGACCCACCAACGAGAACCGGAAACAGGACCAACACAATCGGCAGCCGCGAGAACTGCTGCGGGTCGCTGAGTGCGATGCCACTCGTCGCCAGCGAGGATGTCGCCCAGCCAACGCTTTCCAGAAGCGGCAGCCCGGCGAGAAAAGCCAGAATCGTAATCAGAACCAAAGTCCCGGCCCAGGCCAGCGTCTCGGGATCAAATGGTATCGCGCGCACACGCCCTCGTCCGGCGCCATCAATAGCGACCAGACCCAAGGTTCCGGCAATCAGGCCCAACCAGATTAAGATGGAATGCAGAACGCCGCCAACCGGGGCCGTATCTGCAGCGGCCGGATCTACCAGGCCAGTGGTAATCGCACTCACCGCGCCCGCCAGCGCATCGCGCGGGGCAAGGCCAATCGATAGCAGCAAAGCCGCAAGCACGATCGTACTGCTCAGAATCAGGATCGCGCTGACGCGCACGACTCGCGGCACCGGGTCAAAGAAACTGCCCTCTGGTTCACTGAAGAAGCGGTTGCGGTGAACCCCCGGCCCACCGAGATTGAGCCCGGAAAAAACCGTTGCCGCGATGGTTACAGCAGCGATTGCTCCGATCAGGTGCAGCAAGGCGCGCCAGACAAATATGCTGGTCGACATGGGATTGAGCGCGGGATCAACGAGGCTATGGCCCGTTGTGGTCAAGTTTGACACGCTTTCATAAAACGCTCCCAGGAAGTCTGGTGCGCCGAGATAGTCGAAGAACGGTACGGACGAGATCATGCCGCCGATCAGCCAGAACAGGATCGCGACAGCGAGCCCATCTCGCGCATGGGCTCGTTTCTTGGGCTTGTCGGTGAGCAGCAGAACGGTTGCCCCAAACCCTCCTATCGTCGCGCCGGTTCCGGCAAACACCATCTGCTGATCCGTTTCACCGGATGCCAGAGCGACGAGAAACGATACCGCAAAAAGCCCGGCAAAGCCCAGCGCTATCGCGGAGATCACTCGAACAATGGCTAGATGATTCACAGCGGCGTCCTTGCCTAGAAGAAATCAGCACTCACTCGGAAGAATTGCTCTACTTTGCGGGTGGCGCTGGCTTCGTAGAACATCAGGAGCCGGTCATCCGTCTGAACGGTAGTGGCCGAAGTCGGGAACATGACCTTGCCCTCCCGAATGATCGCGGCTGACGTCACCCCGTCCGGGAGGTGCGCATAGTCAATTGGTTTCCCAATCAAAGGCGAA
>JANSXJ010000482.1 GCA_024743015.1 Hyphomonas sp.
AATGCTGGCCTTCTGGAGAAACGGTGCCCGCCCAAGGCTCGCGTGGCAGGGTGACCAAGCGGCAAGTATCAACACCTGGGCGCACAAAGTGGAAGCATCTTCGGTGACCTACTGGGGGGTTCTTATCATTTGCCTGCCAATTGCCGGTCTCTTTCAATGGATGGCAACGAGTTTGCTCCCCCTGATACACGGTGACCGCGGCGATTATGCCATCGACTGGGGCGCCGTTGCGATTGCGCATCCCGAGATCGTTTCGGTGCCGGCGTCGATCCTGTTCACCGGCCTCGCCTACCTTTACATGAGCCTGTGCTTTTTCCTGTTCTTCGCAGGGCTCATCCTGGTCTACACCTTGGCCCATGACCTTTCGGAGATCTGCGGTGCGGTAGACTATCGACAGAGTGCCGAACGCCATCGCGACACTAAGGAGATCCTTTTCAAGGTTCTGGGCGGAACATTTCGCTGCGCGCTTCTGGGTGTCCTGGTCGCCATCTGCATGAAGCTGCAGAGTGCCTATGTGACCACGAACGCCGAGAATATCCTCGATTGGCTGCGAGACGATCTGACGTCGGTCTTCAAAGCCGGTGATGCTTTGGGAGAGCAAATCGCCTATGTCAGGCCGACGCATTACAGCAGCCTGCTGGTCACTTTGGCCGCCTGTTTTGGTTTTCTGCATTGTGCCCTGTGTCTCAGGACGATCTGGCGGCACCAAGGGGACGAAACCCGATTCCGGGTTTGCGGCGTAATGGGTCTGATGTTGGCGGTCCTGGCCTTGCTCGTCGCTGGCTATTTGCTGATCGATGCGTTTTCCGGGTTTTCGATCTTGTTGGGCATCGGTCTGCTTCCCGCGATGTACGGCCTGGTTGATCCGACGTTTGGGTCAGGGAAAGCGGTGGATCACGGAGACAACCTCAGTGTTTCATAGCTGGTTCGATCGGTGGGACGAGCGCCGCGCGGCGCGAGGGGACGCGGTCAAGACAACCACCCGCTTCGCCCTGGGCGCGGACCTCGCCTTTCCGGGTGCGGGACAAGTCGAGAGCGTCACGGAGTTCTGCACACTGGCTGATCACGCTGTCGCGAATCCTTGCTATTTCGATGAGCCTACTGGGGCCGATCCGACGTTCGAGTTCGAAAACGACTTGCTCAGGTTTCGTTCCGGCATGTCCAGCGAGTTCGAAGAGAACAATACCGTCTGGGCGAAGGTAACCGACAGCGGATCGCGGGATCAGGCGTTGGTGGTCTTTCACCATTGGAATGCGTCTGCACGGTATCGTCAGATCGCAAGGTTTTTTGCGCGGCGCGGGGTCACCGTTGTCGAAATCGCCCTGCCGTATCACTTCGAGCGCAGCCGGCCCGGTTCGCTATATGCCGACCACATGCTCAGCGCCAACCTCGGACGAACCATCCAGTCGCTGCGGCAAGCCGTGTGGGACGGGCGCAAGCTCATCGGCTGGTTGCAGCGTGAGGGGTACGGCAAGATTTCCGTTCTCGGAATGAGCCTGGGGTCCTGGGTGGCGGGGCTTATCGCGGCGCACGAACCTGCGGTGTCGAAAGCGGCCCTCTTCCTGACTGCCGGCAGCCTGGCGGACATGGTCTGGACAGGGCGCGCGACACAGGCAATCCGCGAGAGTCTCGAGCCCACGATAGACCAGGACGATCTCCGACGGGCCTGGGGCCCTCTGGATCTGGAGAAGTACGCACATCTCCTGGCACGCGACGATCTCGACCTTCACCTGGTGCTGGCCAGGAGAGACACGGTGGTTCTTCCGGACCTGTCCGAAAGACTGGTGCAAACCCTGAAGGACGCCGGTGCCAATCCCGGGATCCTGGAGCTGAATTGCGGGCATTATTCACTGTCGATGCCGCCCTACATCCTTTGGGCCGGTTTGAGCACAGCCCGGCTGCTCAGGCATGGACGGTGACCCACTTGGGAGGAAACCGCGCCAGTGATCCGCAGCAACTGGCTTGATCACACGGATGGCCCCCTGCGGTTTTGATGAGCAAAGCTATAACAGCCGTACCTTGGAGAGGGGGTGAACAGCGGTGTCGTAAGCCGTTAATTTTCTTGATTGGTAGCGCCTCCCCGGTCTATCCGTTTCATGAGCGAGAATCCGCTTGTCGCGCAGTTAACATATCTTGCGAGTCAAAACTATATGATTGTATGTCTGGGCTTCAACATCTTTGGCCCGGTCATTCGCCTTTATGGAGAACGTGATCCGGGTGATGGACCTAGAAAAAGAAGCCCCGAATGTGGTCACCGAACCCAGATTCCGCGATCTGGTCGCCAGCGGCTATCGCGTCGAAGTTGTCTGCAAGGAGGACGCCTTCAAGAAGGGCCCCAACTGGCACGGCGTCTGGATTCTGCGCGCCGTCAGCGACGACGGTGTGGAAAAGCTTCTGGTCACGGCACGGACACGAACCTCGCGCAACGACATCAAGATCCGCGAGATCAAGACCGTCACCGGGGTCATCTCCTTCCTGCAAGGGATCGGTTTCTCGCACGCCGACGTGCCTCTGGAAGAGGGCAAGCGGAC
>JANSXJ010000096.1 GCA_024743015.1 Hyphomonas sp.
GAGCGTTGCATCCAGAGCTGCAAGCGCTCAAGCATGTAACGACGGTTGTACAGTCCGGTCAGTTGATCGATCACTGACAACTCAAGACCGGTATCCACGCGTTTTCTAAGGATCTGGATGTAGCGTTTGCGCCGAACTTGCGTTGCGACGCGCGCCTGAAGCTCCTGGAGGTCGAGTGGGGTTTGAATGATGTCAGAAGCTCCGATACGCAAACCTTCCGCGGCGCGTTGATGGTCTTTCTCGTCGCAGGTCACGATAATGGCGAAGTCTCTCGCCTCTCGAAGCGACCTCAGTTGGGCACACAGTTTCAGGGCGTCATGACGCTGACCAGACAGCCCGAGGACGATGAGGTCAATTTCCTTGAACTTGATCCCGCTTTTCTGCGCATCAATCCATGTCTCTGCCTGGTTGCCGACCGCTTGCAGAGCACTGGCGACACGGCGGGCTTCGGTATTGTTCTGATCGACCACGAGGATACTGGCCGGCTTGGAGAGCGTTATTAGCTCACCCTCTGTAAAGTTTGCCGTGTGCGGATTTGCGGCCTCACGCGTACGAAGCTCATCCGCCACCGCGTTGTAACGAGAAAGCGCTTCGAGCCTTGCAAACAAGGCGAAATCATCGACGGGCTTTGATAAAAAATCATCCGCGCCCGCTTCAAGCCCCCGCAACCGGTCGTCTCGATCGGTCAAGGCGGTCAGCATCACGATCGGGATGTGGCGGGTTGAAATATTCGATTTGAGCTGCCGACAAACTTCATACCCATCCATTCCGGGCATCATGACGTCGAGCAGAATTATATCTGGTTGCTGATGGATCGCCGCGCTGATCGCATGCTCACCGGAATGAGACAGCATGACAGTATAGTATTTCGCTTCCAGCTTGGCTTGAACGAGCCTGCGATTGGCTTCGATATCATCGACCACCAGGACGCGCGCCGTCATGTCGGATTGTCCTTGGGCATCAGGTCATCAACTGTTTTCAGGAATGAACGAACCTGGATGGGTTTGGATAGATATCCTTCGCATCCGGCTTCACGGACCAGCAATTCATCCGTCCGCATCGCGAACGCGGTCACGGCGAGGACTGGAATAGCAGATGTCCGCTCATCGTCCTTCAACCAGCGCGTTATATCCAGCCCGGAAACCTCTGGCAGCTGAATGTCCATGATGATCAAATCGGGCTGCTCATCGACGGCGAGCGCCGCGGCCTTACCGCCGTCTGTACACTGCAACGTCTCGTATCCGCTTGCTTCCAGCAGGTCGCTGAACAAGCGCATATTCAGCGCATTGTCCTCAACGATCAGAACTTTCTGAGCGGTTTGTTTCGCCATAATCGCGATTCCGAATCACCAGGGATCGTATCTGCCCCGATTCTTTTTATAGCCTGGTTCGTTAACGTTTCTTTTCCAATTGCACCATTTCGCGGAACATGGCATGAACATTCATGCCCTCAATGTGCAGAGACTGCGACGCTGATGTCTCCGAACATTCGGAGACTTGCCCAAATTGCGGCTCCTACCGAATTGTTTCGCACCCAGAGCTGGAAACACTCTCCATCGCTCATATCGATTGCGACGCGTTTTTTGCGGCCATTGAAAAACGGGATAATCCCGCGCTGAAGGACAAACCCGTGATTGTTGGAGGCGGCAAACGAGGCGTTGTCGCAACCTGCTGTTACCTTGCTCGGTTAAACGGCGTCCGATCCGCGATGCCGATGTTCAAGGCTTTAAAAGCGTGCCCGGAGGCGGTCGTCGTCAAACCGCGCCGTGAGGCGTATTCGGAGGCGTCGCGAACCATCCGCACGATGTTTCAGTCGCTTACCCCAAAAGTTCAGATGCTGAGTGTCGACGAGGGATTTCTCGACCTCTCTGGAACCACGCGCGTGAACGAAGCTATCCCTGCGCGATCATTGGCACGCCTCGCCAGAGATATCGAAACTGAAGTCGGGATTACGATATCGGTGGGACTGTCAGAGAATAAATTCCTGGCGAAAACTGCGAGCGAGCTGGACAAACCACGAGGGTTTGCGGTGCTATCCAAACATGAAGCGGTCGAGATGCTTTCTGAGAAAAGCGTCGGGTTCCTACACGGGGTCGGCAAACAACTCGCAAAAAAGCTTGAACGAGACGGATATCGGCTGGTCGGCGACCTGCAGTCCGCGGAGCCACGAGACCTTATCCGCCGCTATGGCGAAACCGGCTTATGGCTCCACCAGCGTTCTCTCGGTATTGATAACAGGCCCGTTCGTACCGATACTCTGCGAAAATCCGTGTCCGCGGAACGCACTTTCAATGAAGACATTTCAGACTACAAACTGCTCGAGGATCGCCTATGGCAGGTCTGCGAAGAGACATCTGTGCGGGCTAAACGATCAAATGTTGAAGGCTCAACCGTCACATTGAAACTGAAGTCTAAGGACTTTCGAAATCTAACCCGGTCGGTCACGATTCCCACGCCTACCAATCTGGCAAACGTACTCTTTCGGTATGCAAAGCCGCTTCTGGCGCGTGAGTCCCAGGCCGGTCGGCAGTATCGTTTGATCGGGATTGGCATTTCCCACCTCACTGATGCTCGCTGGGAAACACGTGATCTGGTCGATCCGAGCGTCGAGAAACGCGCCAAGGCCGAACGGGCGAGCGACGCGGCCAGATCGAAATTTGGTAACGGCTCCGTCGTCACGGGTCGGTCCATTCGCCTCGCAAAGCACAAGGCGCAAAAGTCGTAATTCCGGCTTGCCGTGCGCCTGTAACTGGCGTTAGCAGAGAGGCAAAGCACGAAGGAAACACGATGTCGTCACCAGAATCTCGCCTTGCGGATCTCGGGATCTCGCTCCCGGCGCCTATGGCTCCCGTCGCCAATTATGTGCCCTATGTCCTGTCCGGCAATATGCTGTTTGTATCAGGTCAAGTCAGTGCAGGTCCCGACGGCCTGATGCAGGGACGCCTCGGCGAAAACCTGTCACTCGAGGAGGGCAAAGCCGCTGCCCGCCTCTGTGCCATAAATCTGATCGCGCAATGCAAAGCCGCGGTTGGAGATCTCTCACGGATCGCAAGGGTAGTTAAACTGGGGGGCTTCGTAAACGCGCACGCCGATTTCACGGACTTGCCCGAAGTGATCAATGGCTGCTCTGACTTAATGGTGGATGTGTTTGGCGAAAAAGGCCGCCACGCGCGGGCGGCTGTGGCGAGCCCGGTTCTACCACGCGGTGTCGCAGTTGAAGTCGACGGCGTGTTTGAAATTGGCTGAGGCGTTCGAGCTGTCTGAATTTGCCTATGCCCATCGCGGGCTGTGGACTGAAGGTGGCTTAACGGAAAACAGCCTCGAAGCGCTACTCGCAGCTGCAGACGCAGGTCTCGGGGTGGAATTTGACGTCCGTCCAGCCGCGGACGGTACACCCATTGTGTTCCATGATTCGGTTTTGGATCGCATGACCGAAGCGACGGGGAGCGTCGCTGATCGCTCCGCCGCTGACCTGATCGGCATTCCGCTTGTGGGCGGCGGCGCAATTATCTCGCTGGATGGCTTCCTATCGGCATGGCCTCAGACAACGCCGCTGCTTTGCGAACTCAAAGTGGATGGTGATACTGACGCCGAGCGATTTGCATCGACAGTGGGAGCCATGTTGAAGGCTCATTCGGGTCCGGCGGCCGCGATGAGTTTCTCACCCATCGCCGTATCCGCCTTGCCCTCAGGTCTGATGCGTGGACAGCTCGTCCTGCCCTCGGAAATGACCGGCGCCGAAAACCTGACAGACATTGCCGGCGGACCCGTTGATTACTTCGCGTGCCATGTCAGCGATGCGCACCATCCCTCTTTGCAGGCGGTTCGTCAGGCAACCCCGCTGGTGACTTGGACCGTGAAGGATGTTGCCGCATGCGAAGCCCTGGCATCGGTCACAGACAGTCAAATCTTTGAAGGGTTCGATCCGGCGCTCGCAAAACGACACATTTTGCATAAATAAGAACCTTATGGACGAACCTGTCTTCACAGCGCGCATCGCAAGTGAGATGCAAGACATTGCCCCAGAGGCGTGGAACGCTGTTGCCAACCCGGTTGGCGCACCGTTCGATCCCTTTCTGACATGGGAATTTCTGGAGGCCCTGGAAGCTTCGGGTGCCGCCGTACCAGAAACCGGTTGGTCGCCCTGCCATATTGTCATCGAAGACCCAAATAAGACTATCCTCGCGGCCATGCCGATGTACGCCAAAACACACAGCCAGGGTGAGTTTGTGTTCGATCATAGCTGGGCGGACGCTTATCAGCGCGCGGGTGGTGACTATTTTCCGAAATTGCTGGCCGCCGTTCCTTTCACACCGGTGACGGGCCGTCGTCTTTTGACCAAACCCGGTCCTGATCAATTGCGGCTCGCGAATGCGCTCGTATCTGCCGCCATTCAAATCGCGGCGCAGAATGACTTTTCGTCATTGCACATCAATTTTGTCGAACCCGGTCAGGCCGAGCAGCTGAAAGAACTCGGCCTGCTGATCCGCAATGACCAACAATTTCACTGGCGCAATGATGGCTACAAAGACTTTGGCGACTTCCTTGAAGCGCTGTCCTCATCGAAGCGCAAGAATTTGAGGAAAGAACGCGCCAAAGCCCAGTCTGGTTTGACGTTTCAGCACCTCACGGGCGACGACATCAAAGCCCATCACTGGGATGCGTTCTTTGAGTTCTACATGGATACGGGCGCCCGCAAATGGGGCTATCCGTATCTCAACCGCGAGACGCTCACCCTGCTAGGCGAGCGCCTGGCCGAGCACATCCTTCTCATTCTCGCTTGCGAGGATAACGTGCCGATAGCCGGGGCGCTCAATTTCATCGGTTCGGACACGCTCTATGGTCGCTATTGGGGTTGCACTGCGCCTCGCCCTTTCCTGCACTTTGAGACTTGCTACTACCAAGCAATCGATTTTGCGATCGCGAACGCTCTCGCCGTCGTGGAAGCGGGCGCTCAAGGCGGCCACAAGCTCGCGCGCGGGTATGCGCCCGTAACCACCACTTCAGCCCACTGGATCGCGCATAAGGGCCTGAGAGACGCGATTGACGATTACCTCGCCCGCGAGCGACAGGCTGTCGCGCACGAAAGCGCCTACCTGACCAAACGAACCCCGTTTAAGAAAGACGCATGAGTAGTTACGCCGTTAGAGTATTTTCGACGATGGAAGAGGCGCGAGTGGTTCAATCGCTGCTCGTTGCTCATGGAATTCCAGCCGAGCTTGATTGCGCATACCACGCGCAGAACGATTGGCTAATCATACAAGCCCTCGGCGGAATTCGCCTTCTCGTTCCACGTGGACTCTCGAATGAGTCCTCGTTCATCATCCAGGAAGCTAACGAGTCGTCGAAATTAGCTCTGGAGTCGGAGGCTCCATCCCGAGGGAATGATAAACGAAACAAACGTAGAATAAGACGCCTAAGTCTCCCTCTGACATTTTTCGGCGTTCCACAATGCCTCGTGATAGTAACGGTGCTAGTGCTGTTGCACTACAATGTGATCGAGCCACCTACTTTTGACAAACCCTCATATAGAGCGAGTGTTTACGAAGCGGGTGATATGCATTTGCCGCCTCCCGCTCCGAACCCTCGCACATGGGACCAAGGATACCATATTGGGCGTAGCTTTATCTTTCCAGGCTTGGACCAACTCATCATGTTCGGTTTGCTGGGACTGGCATTTTCCAATTTTGAGCGCGCAAGAAGGAATAAGAATGACCCTCCACGCTGAGTATGAACCCGATAATATCTTCGCCAAGATCCTGCGCGGCGAGATGCCGAGTGTGAACGTATTTGAAGACGATGTCGCCCTGTCATTCATGGACGTTTTTCCGCAATCGGAAGGGCATACGCTGGTCATCCCGAAACGGGTAGAAGCGCGGAATTTTCTGGATATGCCAACCGAAGCGCTCGGCGCGTATATGGAACGCGTTCAACGCGTTGCGCGGGCGGTTGAAAAAGCGCTGCAGCCAGACGGCGTCGTCGTCACTCAGTTTAACGGCGCGCCTGCCGGTCAAACTGTGTTCCATCTCCACTTCCACATCATTCCGCGCTGGAAAGACCGATCGCTTAGCGGACATGCCAGCGGTGAGATGGCGGAGATCTCGTATTTGGAAGAAATCGCCAATAAAATCCGCCCATACGCCGGCTAGTGTGCTAGTATAAGCGCTGCGAGGGGACAATGCAGTCGCTGGAAAGATTTATCGAACGCACGCAGGCGTGTGAAAGCGAACAGGATTTATTCCGAGAGTTCGATGATTTCATGCGCGCATTCGGGCTCTCGCACAGCGCCTATTTCATTATGTCCAAGCAGTTGCGCGCCATCGCTCCAGAGACAGGTATTGTCAGGCAGAACTTTCCGAAAAAGTTCGCCCAAGAGTACATCTCCAAGAACTTCGCGAAATTCGATCCTATCATAGCCCGGTCCAGAAAAGAGTCCCGTCCGTTTCACTGGGGCGATGTACCAAAGACGCAATCGCTGAACGCTCAGCAGCAGCAGGTTTTTGACGCGCACAAGCGAGCCGATTTTCTCGACGGCATTGCTGTACCCGTTTTCGGCCCCATGGGCACGATGGCCTTGTTCAGCTTGGCAAGCCAGGGCGCTAAACTGGATTTATCGCCCGTTCAGGAAATCGAGATCCAGTTTGCCTGCCTGCAGACACACAATCGCTACTTCGATCTCGCGCAGATCAATGATGAAGCACCCGAAAAACCGTTAAGTCCGCGAGAGACCGAAGCGCTGACCCTGGTCGCCGCTGGCCTTGCAAACAATGCCATAGCTGAACGCCTCGGCGTGACGGAAAACACCGTCGACACGATGCTCAGACGGGTCTTTGCCAAGCTTGGTGTCAACAATCGCATCAGCGCTGTCCTGAAAGGCATCGGATGCGGTTTATTGCTGCCTTGAGCAGTCTTTAGAGGCCCAGTTTTTCGCGAAGAATTTTATTTACCGCCTGCGGATTGGCTTTACCGCCAGAGGCTTTCATCACCTGCCCAACAAACCATCCCATGGTTTTGGGCTTTTCCTTTACAGCGGCGGCCTGCTCTGGATTGGCGGCGATCACTTCGTCCACGATCGCCTCGATTGCCCCAGTATCGGTGACCTGTTTCAGACCATGCTTTTCGACGATATCGGCAGGATCGCCCTCACCATCAATCATCCTCTGGAACACGTCCTTGGCAATTTTGCCGGAAATCACCTCACCGCTGATCAAATCGATCAAACCGCCAAGCTGAACCGCTGAGATCGGGGAGTCGGCGAGTTCGAGTTCTGCCTTGTTCAGATAGCCGAAAAGCTCCTGTGTCACCCAGTTCGCCGCGAGCTTGGGGTCTCGCCCTTTGGCAACCGTCTCATAAAAACTAGCGCTTTCGGCATCCGAAGTCAGGACGCCGGCATCATAACGCGAGAGACCATAATCCTTTTCGAACCTGGCGCGTTTCTGATCCGGCAGTTCGGGTAGGTTCACACGAATACCCTCAATGAAGGCATCATCGATTTCGAGCGGCAGAAGGTCCGGATCTGGGAAGTAGCGATAATCATGCGCATCTTCCTTTGACCGCATACTGCGGGTTTCGCCTTTGTCGGGATCATAGAGGCGTGTTTCCTGATCGACCGAGCCGCCATTTTCAATGATTTCGATCTGGCGGCGGGCTTCATGCTCGATCGCTGCCTGGATGAAGCGGAACGAGTTCATGTTCTTGATTTCGCAGCGCGTGCCGAGTTCACCAAAGTCATTGGTTTCCCGGAACTTCTCATAGGCGCCAGGCTTGCAGACGGACACGTTCACATCTGCGCGCAGATTGCCCTTTTCCATATCGCCGTCGCAAGTCCCGAGGGCGACGACGATGGATTTGAGCTTTTTGACATAAGCGGCCGCTTCTAGCGGTGTCCGAATATCGGGCTTGGACACGATTTCCATCAACGCAACGCCGGACCGGTTGAGATCAACATAGGTCGCGTTCGGGTCCATATCGTGAATGGATTTCCCGGCATCCTGCTCAAGGTGCAGGCGTTCAATTCGCACCGGGAAACTATAAGCCGGATCGCCATGTGCTGGCTCGACATCTACTTCGATCACACCCTCACCGACGATGGGGTGCTCGAACTGACTGATTTGATAGCCCTGCGGCAGATCCGGATAGAAATAGTTCTTGCGATCGAAGCGAGAAATTTTGTTGATCTGAGCGTTCAGACCAAGGCCCGTGCGCACGGCCTGCTCGACGCAGAACTTGTTGATCACTGGCAACATGCCGGGCATCGCCGCATCGACGAGAGAGACATTCTGGTTTGGCTCCGCGCCAAACTGTGTAGACGCACCGGAAAACAGTTTGGCGTTAGAGGAGACCTGTGCGTGCACCTCGAGGCCAAGGACGATTTCCCAGTCTCCAGTATCGCCTTTTAGCGTAAATGTCGGGCGCTCAGTCATCGCCGTCTTCCTTTTTAGAACTCGTTGTTTCTTTACTCGCCTGTTGCGCCGCTTCAACCCGCGCCCGCCTCTCGGCCATTCGGCGGTCGATCGCGTGATCCTTTTTGCCAAAGAACGGCACGCCGCTCATCGCGGATCCATCATCAGCGCCTCGGGCCTCAAAAAAACGGTTCACGATCATCGCAATCCGTATTGAAGCGTAGGCAGCCGCCACCAGAGAAAGAGCCCAGATGTGCCGCGATCGCGGATGGAAAGGATCGGCCCCAACGCTGTAAGCGGTCACGAGCACGACAGCGCAACTGATGACGAAAGTCACGAGCGCGATACCCCAGAAGCGCGTGCGGCTGCTCATGCGATCACTCTACCACCACTTGTCCGGCTTCGCGACGAAGCTTGCAGCCTCCTCAATCGCGCCCGCGACCTGGAAGCACGTTGCCTCGTCCAGTGCCTTTCCGATGACCTGTAGACCAAGCGGAAGCCCGTCATTATCCACCCCAGCTGGCACCGAGATCCCGGGCAGTCCTGCCAGGTTCGCGGTGACGGTGAAGATGTCGTTCAAATACATCTGCACGGGATCATCCGTTTTCTCGCCATAAGCGAAGGCTGCGCTTGGACAAGTCGGCGTCAGCAAAGCATCGACGTCGGCAAAGACCGTTTCGAAGTCCTGCAGGATCCGCGTGCGAACTTTCTGTGCGCGGAGATAGTAGGCATCATAGTATCCGGACGAGAGCACATAGGTACCGATCATCAGACGACGCTGGACTTCAGCGCCAAATCCGCCCGCGCGGGTGCCTTCATATGTTCCAGTGAGGTTTTCACCATCGACGCGGGCCCCGTACCGCATACCGTCATAGCGCGCGAGGTTGGAAGACGCCTCGGCAGGCGCCACAATATAGTATGCTGGCAAAGCATATTTCGTGTGCGGCAGAGATACATCGACGATCTCCGCCCCCATGGCTTTCAGCCATTCGATGCCTTTTTGCCAGAGGTCTTCGATTTCCTGCGGCATGCCATCCACGCGGTACTCTTTTGGTACCCCGATTTTCATGCCCTTCACGCCTTTGTTGACGTGCGACAGCCAGTCTGGCGTCTCGACATCGAGCGAAGTGGAGTCTTTCGCATCATGCGAACACATGATCTCCGTCAGCAGAGCCGCATCCGTGACGGTCTTGGCAATCGGTCCAGCCTGATCCAGTGAGCTCGCAAATGCGACCATACCATAGCGCGAGGCACGGCCATAGGTCGGCTTTATCCCTACAGTCCCGGTAAAGGCGGCTGGTTGGCGAATAGAACCGCCAGTGTCCGACGCCGTCGCTGCCAGGCACAGGTCCGCTGCGACCGCTGTGGCTGATCCGCCGGATGACCCACCTGCCGTCAACGTTGCATTCCCGCTCCCGCGGCGCCACGGATTAGAGGGCGGTCCAAAGCGGGATGTTTCGTTAGACGAGCCCATTGCAAACTCGTCCATGTTGAGCTTGCCGAGCATGACCGCGCCTTCGTCCCACAAGTTTTGCGTCACGGTGCTTTCATAAGTCGGTGTGAACTCTCCGAGAATATTCGAACAGGCTGTGGTGCGAACGCCCTTTGTGCAATAGAGATCCTTGATCCCCAGCGGCGCGCCCTCCAGTCGTCCAGCGTTCCCGGCAGATCGGCGCGCATCAGAATCCGCCGCCATAGTGAGGGCCTGGTCCGGTGTCGTGACCACATAAGCGTTCAATGCCTGATTAGACGCTTCGATCGTATCAACGAAGGCCTGGGTCAGTTCAACCGCAGAAAAGTCGCCGTTTTCAAGCCCCTCAAGAGCGCCTGTCAAAGTGAGTTTTGTGAGCTCGCTCATGCGATCTCCTGTGTACGAGTATTTTGGCGCTTTCGTATGCCGCCTTGGCCCCGTGAAGCAAGCCTAAATCGCGGCAGTTTGATCAGTTTGTTGTCGATCATTCATCCGGGCTATGGTTTAGTTCCCGAAGGGACGCACCATCGAACTTAGTAATAGGAGCCACTATGCTAATCCATCGTACTGCCGTTGCCGTCCTTCTGTTCGGTCTATCCGCCTGCGCCACCGACACATCCCCCGAAGCACTCGCCGAAAGAGAGCAGGCTCGCGCCGACGAAGTCTTCGCAAATGATGTTCGCCGCGGCGAACAGGTCGATCGCGTTTGCTTTGCGAGCAATATTGACAGTTTCGGGGAAACGACGAAGCGCGCTGTCGTCGTTCGAGAAGGTCGAGACCGCTATCTCATCGAGACGTTTGGCGGATGCTTTGACCTTGATTGGGCGCAATCACTCGCCATCGACTCATTCTCAAACTGCCTCAGCAAAGGCGACCGGATCTTTACGTCTGACAGTGCGTTTGGGTTTGATAAGCAAGATCTCCGTCAGTCCTGCCGCATCAAAGCGATATATGCCTGGGATCCAGATGCCGAAGAGAAAACGGACTCTGAAGACGCCGACACTGAGCCTGAAGCTGATACTGATGCGGAAGTGCCGTCAGTTTCTCTAAATTGACGCCTATTCGACGGCTTTCGGAACGACGAAGAAGCCTTCTTCAGATTTCGGTGCGTTCGCCAGGACTTGATCCTGAATGTTGCCATCGGTGACGACATCGTCGCGCATGGGCAGTTTCGCTGCGACCACAGAGGTCATCGGCTCTACGCCTTCAATATCGACTTCATTCAGTTGCTCGATCCAGCCCATGATTCCGCTCAGGTCTTGAGCGAGCTCATCCATCTTGTCTTCCGGAACCGCAATACGGCTCAGGCGGGCAATTTTGCGGACATCATCTTTTGTGACGCTCATCGAA
>JANSXJ010000125.1 GCA_024743015.1 Hyphomonas sp.
TCGCTTTCGTTTACGTCCTGCCGCACCTCGTCCTGGGCCATTAAGGCGATGCCTCGCGAGGTCTCGCCGATATCGGCAGGCCTCGGCTGCCGCTGCCCCAAATGCGGGGAAGGGCCTGTATTTAAATCTTATCTGGGATTTGCGCCGAGCTGTTCTGCGTGCGGTGCCGATTTTAGCAAAGCCGATTCAGGCGACGGCCCCGCATTCTTTGTGATGTTTCTGGTTGGCATACTTGTCACACCGCCGGTTCTGCTCGTTCAAATCATGTTCGATCCACCGGTCTGGGTGCACATTCTGGTCTGGACACCTGTCATCGTGCTGATGAGCGTCTGGCTGCTCAGGCCGTTCAAATCGCTTCTGTTTGCACTTCAATGGAAGAATCACGCAGAAGAAGCGCGATGGGAATCGACCGGGACCCACGGGAAATGACATTTCGTCCGATGCCAATCCTGACAGGGCTCAGCCTGATCAGTCTGGCGATCCTCTATATGCTGGGGTCGTGGCAGTATCAGCGCTACAGCGAGAAGATTGATCGTCCTCCGCTAGAGGCAGACCTTGCAGCCGTCGTCTCGTCTCTGGAGATTGAGATCGATCTGAGTCATCCGGGCAATATTCAGCAAGTGTATGGCTTCGCCGACAGCGAACCGGTCTGGCGGCGGTATGCGCCCGGGCGCGTTATTCCTAGCGATGAACCGGTGCTCGTGATGGTCGAGGCAACGGGCGGCGCGACACCGGTTCCCGGTCCAATTGCCTCTCTACCGTCAACCATTGCGTTCGATGGCATCCTCGCAGTGAGGGAGCGCAACACGAGCGCATTCAATGCTCAGGACAATCCAGAACAGGATCAATGGTATACTCTGGCGCCAGATAAAATTTGGCGCAATCTGGAGCTTGAAAACGTGCCGCGCGTCGCAGAACCCGTCGTAATGACTGTCAGGAACGCGGCCGACCTCAGCCAGTCCAGATTGACGGCTAATCCATACGCGTTTTCCGAACCAATTGATTCCCTCCCGCCAGAACGCCATTTTGGATATGCATTAACCTGGTGGGGGATGGCACTTGGTCTGATAGGGGTGTATGTGGCGCTGCATCGCGCGCGCGGGCGTCTGAAGTTCTAAGATAGGGCCACTCGTCATGAAGTATGTTTCTACCCGGGGACAATCCGAACCGGTGAGTTTTGTCGATGCCTGTCTGACCGGTCTCGCGCCGGATGGCGGACTGTATGTTCCCGAAGCCTGGCCGCAGATTGAGCCTGCCAGGCCTGATGAAACCTATGTCGACGTGGCGACGCGAGTGTTGAGCACTTTCGCAGGGGAATCACTGAGCGAAGAAGATGTCCGTGGTCTCTGTGAGCGCGCCTATGGAACCTTCTCTCATCACAGCGTGACGCCGCTGTCTCAATGCGGACCAAACACGTTCATCATGGAGCTTCATCACGGCCCAACGCTCGCCTTCAAAGACGTGGCGATGCAGTTCATCGGGCAGCTATATGATCTGGTGCTCGGACGACGCGGTCAGCGGATGAGTGTCGTTTGTGCGACATCCGGCGATACAGGCGGTGCTGCCGCCGCGGCGTTTGCAGGCGCATCTTCTGTAGACCTTTTCATTTTGCACCCGCACGAGCGTGTTTCGCCAGTCCAGAGACTGTTTATGACGACCACGGGCGCGGACAATATCCATAATCTCGCGGTGACGGGCGATTTCGACGATTGCCAGTCCTTGGTGAAGGCGATGTTTGCGGACAAAGCCTTTGCCGCTGAAGTCAGCCTGTCAGGCGTTAATTCGATCAACTGGGCACGCATCGCGGCTCAGGCCGTTTATTACGCCACCGCTCAAGCCGCGATCGGTCCGAACCGTCCCATCCGCTTTGTCGTCCCGAGCGGAAACATGGGAGACGCGTTTGCGGGGTATGTTGCGGCGCGCTGCGGCCTGCTGGCTGGGTTTGAACTTGTTTGCGCGGTCAATGAGAACAAGACGCTCGCGACGCTGCTCAGCGATGGTCTGATGCAAAGAGAGCAAGCCGTAGCAACGCCGAGCCCGGCTATGGACATCTCTGTTCCGAGTAATTTTGAACGCTTGTTGTTTGAGGTTTCGGGCCGCGACGGCGACACCGTGCGCAGGACTTACGATCAGTATCGTCAATCAGGTTCGACAATTTTGCCCGAATCTGTTCGAGGCCCATTAGGATGTACCGGCTTTAGTTCAGCTGTAATTGATAACGGAGCAACGCTTGAGGAAATGCGCGAGTTCAAGCAACAGACGGGCGAACTGATCTGTCCTCATACGGCAGTTGGGACAGCCGCTGAGCGTCGTTTGCCCAAGACTGATGCCACAACGGTCATTTTGTCGACGGCACATGCGGCAAAGTTTCCGGAGACTGTTCTGGAAGCGACTGGCGATGAGGCGTCCCTGCCAAAGCGTTGCACCGAATTGCTGGAGCGGGGCGAAGTGTTCGACCGCGTTGAAAACGATCTGAAGCTGATCAAGGATCGAATTCGGGGCCAAGTAACCGCCGAGGCATAAGGCATGAGCGTACCTATTGGAGAATGGCAGTGGAACAAGAGCACGCAGCGACTGACAATGTCGCTCGTGCCGCCTTCGCTGGAGCGATTGCTGTCAGGCGATTGGGCGCTTGAAGATCTGAGCAATGTTCTAGATGGTCTGAGCCGCCAGCGTTTGCGAAATGGCTTGGAAACAACAAGTGGCGACGTCGCGCTGGAACTGGTTACGGCAGACGGCAGCGTTGTGCATCTCGCAGGCGGTGCGGTTGACGATTACTGGTCGCGCGGCGTTATTCTGTCGGTCGGTGAAACCGCCGGGGAGCCCGAGGACTCTGTTGTGGAATTGTTGCCAGTTTTCCAACCGATCGTTTGCTTGCGCAGTCAACGCGTAGAAGGCTTTGAAGCTCTGGCCCGCTGGGAAGGGGAGAAAGGCGTGGAGACGCCAGTCGGCGATACGCAAGGCCTGGCTTCATCTATGCTGATCCACGCGGCTGAGTCGCTGGTCGGATTTCGCAAAGTGGCGCGTAATCCCAACTTGTTTGTTCAGGTCAACATTACCAGCCTCGATCTGGAAGATGGGGAGTTGATCGATTTAATCACAGCGCTTCAGAGTGGTCACAAGCTTGCCCCCGGTTCAATCCGTCTGGAACTGACAGAGCAGGATGCGTTAAGAGATACGCAGCAGACCCTGAATCGTTTGCATGATTTGAAAGCTGCTGGTGCCGGAATCGTATTGGACGATTTTGGATCTGGGCACTCGTCCTTCCAGTGGCTCGCCGATCTGCCGGCGGATGCGCTTAAAGTCGACGCATCCCTGATCCAGCAATTGAACAATCCACGTGTGGAGACGATTCTCGAAGCGCTCACCCTGATGGCGCGGCGACTCGGAATGAGTTCTACGGCAGAGGGTGTAGAGGACACCGCGATCATGCCGCTTCTGCGTACGCTGGGATTTGACCACGCTCAAGGCTTCGCCCTGGGACGGCCGATGTCCGTCAATAAGGCAGAGGCCTTCCTAAACGCCTAAATCGACTTCAAGTGTCGATATCGCGTGCACGAAATTACTCGGAGCCAGCGAACTCTTCCCAGTCCAGCGAATGTTAGGGAAACGCCGCAGGATGTTCTGATAAGCCGTTTCCAGCTGCATGATCGCAACGCGCTTTCCGAGACACACATGCGGACCATTCCCGAAGGCCAGGTGCTCATTCGCGTTCTTGCGCGCGATGTCGAAGGCGTTCGGATTTTCAAATTTAGCTGGATCGCGATTGGCCGCTGCGTAGTACATGACAACCTTGTCGCCTTCGCTGAGCGCCTGTCCTCCCAGCGTCGCTGGTTTGGTGACGGTACGGCGCATATAAGTGACCGGACTGACCATCCGGATCGCCTCGTGCACGAAATTGGGGAACAGGTCGGGATTGGCGATCAGTTTCTCGCGCTGATCCATATGCTCGGTCAGCAGTTTCATCGTCCCCGATAGAGAGTTCCGCGTTGTATCATTTCCGGCAAAAACGATCAGGAGCCAGGATCCATCAAGAAATTCATCTGTGAGTGGTTCACCATCGATTTTGGCATTTGCGATCGCGCTGAGTAGATCATTTCTTGGATTCTTGCGTCGATCCAGCAATTGGTGGCGACCATAGTCAAACAGCGCCTGGATCTCGTTCATGAATTCCATAATCTGCTCCGGCGACACATTGCCGAGGCCTTCTTGCTGCGCCTGATACTGCGCATTCTCCAGGAAGTGCATCCAGTGAACCAGCTTGGGGCGATCGGCTTCAGGCACGCCCAGGATCTCGCACAAGGTGAAGAGCGGGAGTTCGGCAGAAAACGATTCGACCATGTCAATGACGGGGCCCTTTGCTTCCATGTCATCGAGCAATTGATTGACTTTAAGATCGACCTTCTTCCGTAACTCCGCCACATAATCAGGTCGGAACCAGGCCATATGCTCCATTCGTAGCGGCGTGTGATGCGGTCGATCGAGATTGATCAGTGAGTTCAGCGATGAGGAGTGGAGCAGGGGGTGGCGTGGCACTTCAGGGAGGCCGTACGACATGAGAATGCCGCCCTTTTGAGAGGAATATGTTTCCGGATCTATCTCAACCTGCTTGATCAGTTCATGTTGCGTGAGTGCCCAGAACCCACGGCCATATTCTTCCGGATGCCACATGATTGGCGCTTCGGTACGCATCTTGTCGAACGCCTCAAATGTGTAGCCACCATTGCTGGAAAAGACATCTGGCTCGTTGAGCGGTACGGGCGGCTCGAGTGCATGGATGGACGGATTGGAGGGTGGTCCGGACGGGGTTTCTTCCTGATACGTGTCAGTGACGTTTTGAAAGCCCATTGGATCGCTCCCTCGTGTTTAGGATACCTCCGCGGACGAAAATGCACCCGCGTCCTATCCCGAAAGACTAGCCTATCGCTTCCGCGCGTGAAGCCGTGCCCCCGCGGGAGGCCTGCGACGCTCGCGTTTGGGCTCGGCCTCCTTCGGCAAGAGTTGTTTCGGGATGAATTCCGAAAGCGTCGACCGAAGTTCTTCGCTTGAAATTTCCTCGACGGCGCCGGGTCTCAGGTCGGAAAGTTCAAATGGTCCGTACTGCGTTCGGATCAGTCGGTTGACCTTCAGCCCCAAATGCTCGAGCGCTTTTCGAACTTCGCGATTCTTGCCTTCGCTTAGCCGGACGTTGATCCAGTTATTTGTTCCAGTTTCGCGTTCGAGTTCGGCTTCGATTGACGTGTAGCGCGTGCCATCATCGAGAGTGATTCCGCCTTTAAGCGTATCGAGTTCCGCTTGCGTAATCTTCCCGTGTGCGCGCGCGCGATAGTGACGAACGAAGCCGGTTTTGGGCAGTTCCATAGCACGTGCAAGCTCGCCATCATTGGTCAGCAACAAGATGCCTTCCGTCGTCAGGTCGAGGCGGCCGATCGTAATTGTACGCGGGAGCGCTTTCGGTAATTCTTCGAAAATCGTTCGGCGGCCTTCAGGGTCGGAGGTCGTCGTGATCAGTCCGGATGGCTTGTGATAGCGCCAGACCCGCGTTTGCTCGTGTGCCTTCACGGGCTTTCCGTTGACGCGGATGTCTTCAGTGCCCGTAACCTTGAAAGCGGGCGTCGTGAGTTTGCGCCCATTGATGCGGACTTCGCCGCGCTCGATCATGGCTTCGGCTTCGCGGCGGGAGGCGATCCCGGCACGGGCCAGGTATTTTGCGATCCGTTCGCCGTCCTGCCAATCCCGATCCGGGCCAGTCGGCTTACGGTTGGGACGCCTTTTACGGTTTCGGTTCGTCTCGCGACGGTCCGTCATATGATGCTCCAATCAGGATGAAAGGCCAAAGGCAGGCGCGAGAATGGCAAATCCCAGCGCGAGTTCCAAGGGGATCCAAACAGGTATAAGGCCATTTTCCCGATTTTCTTTGCCGTCCAGCAGCAGCGACAATAGTCGGCCAAGTCCCGCTCCGATCCAACCCATAGCGACAGGCAACAGCGCGAACACCTTGTACTGCAATCCAAGTTCCCCTTGCAGCAGGATAATCAGAACCGTCAGATGGATCAGTAATAGAAGGCCGCCATATGTGGCGCGAAACTCCGAGAACCCGCCGGGCTTTTCCGGATCAGGATCAGCCACCAGCCGAACCACACCGGCGGCCCATTTTGGAGCAAACAAAGCTCCGAGGCCGAGGGCGGCGCAGAATCCCAGTGCTATGATGGCAATCAGTTCGAGAATAGGGGGCATGACACATCTCCAAGCCGGTTCACTCGAGACAATAGAGCGTGCTCGCGCAATTGACAGCGCTTAAGTGATACCGGCGGCTTTCCAGGCATCTTTGGGCCAACGACGATGTTGCCAGAACCATTGCCCAGGGTTCTCTCTCACCTCTTGCTCAACAAACGCCGATATTCGTTTCACACACGCGATGAGGTCCGCTTCTGCGTTGCCGGTCTTCTCAGGCACAAAAGGCGGATGCACGGTCACTTCAAAGCGGGCGGGGCCCGTTCTACGCGTTGAAATCGGCACAATCGGGACGTCATACTTCAAAGCAAGGCGTGACGGCCCTTGTGCGGTCATGGCGTTGTACCCAAAGAACGGGATGGCCAGTCCTTCATTGAACTTCTGATCGTTCATCAAGGCGACCGCGCGTCCTTTGCTTAAAGCCCGCATGAGCTCACGCGTGCCAGCGCCTTTGGGTGTCAGAACGTCGATCCCATATTCATGACGCACCCGATTAAGGCGGCGGTCGATGAATGGATTGTTGAGAGCGCGGTACGTGATCAGGCAGTCGACGGGACGACAACAAATCGCCGCCGCCATAACTTCCCAGTTCGCAAAGTGGCCTGAGACGAGAACCGCCCCGCGCTCTGAACTTTCTATCGCATCGAGATGTTCAGCGCCGATCACTTTCACCCGGTCGCCGTTATAGGGATGAATCTTGGGAAGATGCGGAAGCTCTCCCGCTGTTCGACCAACGCTTTCCCAGGACTGTTTGGCGATATACTCGCGCTGTTCGTGTGGCATGTCTGGAAAGGCCAGTTGCAGATTTCTATGAACCGTCTTGTGTTGTGAGAACAGGGGACCAATCGTCTTGAAGAGCCAGCCGAGAAAATTCGATGCGCGGTCCGGGCCCAAAGCTTTCATCGGCCACCAATATATCACATCCCACGCCAGGGCTTCGAGCCGCCAGACCATGCGTTGTTGAAAGGTTGATCGGTTATCGATGTCCTTCGGTCGTATGTACTGCTGAGAGGCTTTAGTCATGGGCGTCGGGTTTGATCACATCTGCCAGCATTTTGTCGAGATCTGCTCTGCGGTCAAAAATGACCTCAACGGGCAGGACTTGAATGCCTTCACGTTGATCCGGCTCCAGGCGCGCCAAATCCTTTTCTGTCGTTATCAAAGTCGCCCCATTATCTGCCGCGAGCCTGTCGAGATATTTGAGATCTCCGCTGGAAAACTTGTGGTGATCGGGGAATGGCACCGCGTCGCGGACATCCACTTGCATTGCTTTCAATGTGTCGAAGAATTTCTCGGGTCGGCCAATTCCAGCAAATGCGACATAGGGGTGTGCTGGAGGTGTCTCCGACGCCGTTACGACCGCGCTGAATGTGGGGAGACCGCTGGCTTCGATTTCGGCTGGTGGCGTTCCATAGCCCATGACGATTATGATGTCGGCGCGAGAGAGTCCTTCCTGGATCGGTTCCCGCAATGGCCCTTTCGGAATGACGTGTTGGTTCCCGAACCCTGCCGAGGCATCAACAACAACAATGGACAGGTCTTTGTGGAGGCCGGGGTTTTGATGTCCGTCATCCATTATGATGATGTCGACCCCCTCATTGGACATTTGTTGACCCGTCGCGGCTCGATCTGCGCCAATCCAGGTTTCTCCGGACTGCGCAAGCATGATTGGTTCGTCACCGACATCTTCAGATGTGTGCAGCGCCGGGTCGACTTTCAGGGGGCCTTTGAGTTTGCCTTTATAGCCGCGACTCAGCGTGGCTACGCGCAGGTCTGTCGTTTGATTGTAATGCTCTCTGAGCGCGGCAACGATCGGACTCTTGCCAACGCCGCCAGCTGTCAGATTGCCCACACAGATGACGGTAGAACGAACTTTGAGGGGATCTGCTTGGGCGATTCTTCGGTGCGTGGCTTCGGCATAGAGCCAGGCAAGCGGCGTCAGTAGGAGGCGCAAAAGCGGCGCCGCTTCGCGGGAGCGTGGATCGACGTCCCGGGCCCAAAAACGCGGCTCTCTCATTCTGTCAGTCCTGCTCTTCGCAGCAAGGGCTCAAGGCGTTCGAGCGTTTTCGCCATCGGACCCATCGCGTCTGCCTCCAGAATAGCAATCAATTCAGCAGAAACAGGAGCAGCTGGAAAGCCCTTGGCCAAGGCTTCAGCATCGTCCACTATGGAGAAGCCCTGATGTACCAAGAGGCGGTCTGTCAGGTCCTTGAAATTGAACAGGCTTGGACCGGTGAGGATCGGCGTTTCCAGCCTGAGGGCTTCAAGAGGATTATGGCCACCAACGCCCGGCGCGTGCCCTCCGCCGAGATAGACTGTGTCGGCGAGTCGGTACCACAAACCCATCTCGCCCATCGTATCGGCGAGCAGAATATTTGTGACGTCCGTAATCGGGTCTCCCTCAGACCGCCTCGCAATGGCGTATTTCGTACAAGACAGAAGCGCATCAACTTCATCGCCGCGCTCTGGATGGCGTGGCGCGATGATCAGGAAGGTATCAGGTGGCAGTCGCATATAGGCGTCCAGAACGAGGGCTTCTTCCCCGGGATGCGTCGAGGCCGCCAGCAAGGTTATCCTGGACCCAATTGCTTGTCTGAGTTCGTGCAATTCCTGATCTTTGACGGCAGGTGCGGGGAGGGCGGACTTGAGGTTTCCCGGGTTTTCGACCGTTTGTCCTGAGAGCGCTTCGAGGCCCGTTTTGGTTTGAATGTCGGCGGCGATGAGCAAATCAAAGCTGTTGAACACCGCCTTGGCGGTTTTTTTCCAGCGCATCCAGCCTTTGATGCTGTTCTCGGTCATGCGCGCATTGATGAGCGTTGCGGGCGTGTTGTTTGCCGACAGCTCCTGCAACAGGTTTGGCCAGATTTCGCCTTCAGCAAAAATAGCCAGATCTGGAGACCAATGGCGCACAAAACGCTTGGCACCGCCTGGTGTGTCGAATGGAGCCATTTGGTTGATGGTGCCAATCTGATTGAGCTCGGTGTCTTCTTTGAACGCGGTGGAAATGAGCGTCGCAGCCGTTTTCGTTTGACAGGTCATCAGGACGGAGAAGTCGCGAATGCCCCGCCGTACGAGACGGCGGGCGAGTTCGAGTAAAAGTTGGCTTTCCCCAACACTGGCGGCGTGGAGCCAGATGAGTTTTCCATCAAGTCTTGGTGTGAGATTGCGCGCAAATCGTTCGTCGCGTCGATCTGCCAGTTCTTTTCCAGATTTGACGCGGCGACGA
>JANSXJ010000046.1 GCA_024743015.1 Hyphomonas sp.
GCCAGTCTGATCATTTAGAGACTCGATTCATGCGGTGGAGAAGACCGGAACGCTAATACGACAAAGCGTCAATAACAAGCCGTTGCTCTCTAGAGAATCGCATATTTCACGATATAAATTAGACGATTGGTCCATTTCCTTTGGTGCGGAGCCGTTTACGAGCTTTGGCTCAATCGAGACCGCTGCAATGCGTGGGCCCATACCAGCAGTGTGATCAGGCCAAGTGCAGCGTTGAGGATCCAATAAGTCAGACCGACCGTGCCATTGGCGAGGCCAATGGGTGAGAAGAGCAGATACAATCCAACGACCATAACCATGAGGGTGACGCAGACCGGACCGGTGTACCGCCATGGGGTCAGGCTGACTTTTTCATTTGGCGTGAACGTCCAGGGAGTGTGGCGCGGCGCGAACTGTCCGCAAAGCAGCATGATGCCCACTTCGACCGCGAACAGTATGGCGTAGAGGTGGAGGAAATGCAGTGTGACGAGATCTTCGAAGACGAACTTGAGTAGCCCGTAAGCGATAACGTGAAACACAATCACGATCTTGGCGCCAATGGCCGGAACACGTCGTGTGAACAGACCGACGAGCACAATCGCGATGATCGGGATATTGTAGAACCCGGTGAAAACCCGAATGATTTGCCACAATCCCTCTGGCGCAAACCAAAGCATAGGCGCGACAATGAAGGAGAAAATGGCGATTACCACGCTCGCAATCATCGCGATCCGGACCGCATGTGCATCCGATATCGGTTGGCCCCGCATGGGTGTATAGATATCCAAGGTGAACATGGTGGCGGCGCTGTTCAACAGTGAATTGAACGACGAGAACACCGCGCCCATGAGGACGGCGAGGAAGAAACCCATCATCCAGATCGGGAACACGTCTCGAATGAGCGCGGGGTAAGCCTGGTCAATGCTCGCCAGCCCCGGGCCATACAGGTGGAAGGCGATAACGCCAGGGATCATCATGAAAAATGGCACCAGGATTTTGAAGAATCCCGACATCAGGACCCCTTTCTGTCCTTCCGCCAGGTTTCGCGCGGCCAGGGTGCGCTGGATGACGTACTGATTGGTGCACCAGTAGAATAGATTGGCGAAAATCATCCCTGTAAACAGCGTTCCAAACGGTGTTGGAGATGTGCTGTCTCCAATGGCGTTGAGCTTCTCGGGTGTTTCAGATGCGATCATCCGCAATCCGGAGAAGAAGCTGCCATCTCCAAGGACAATCAATCCGAGAACCGGTACGGTCACGCCGACGATCAGGAGGCCTAGTCCGTTGATCGTGTCGGAAACCGCAACCGCCTTGAGGCCGCCGAACACAGCATATATCGAGCCCACAATGCCGATCGTGACAACTGTGATCACCAATGCTTCAAACTGTCCAACGTCAAGTATAGCCGGGACATCGAACAGTTTGATCACTGCAATTGAGCCGGAATAGAGCACCGAAGGAATCGTTACCAGACCATAGCCGAGCATGAACAAGACAACGGAGAAGCGACGAACATCCGCGTCAAAGCGATCATTCAGGAATTGTGGCAGCGTCGTAAAAGCGCCGGCCAGATATTTCGGCAAGAAGATCACCGCCATGGCTACGGTCGCGACAGCCGCCGTCACCTCCCACGCCATGGAGGACATATTTGCGCCATAGGCGGATCCATTCAGACCGATAAGCTGCTCGGCGGAAAGGTTGGTAAGCAAGAGCGAACCGGCAATGAACACGCCGCCCAGATTTCGACCCGCGAGGAAGTAGCCATCTTTGGAGTGTGTTTCGCTTTTCGCGCTCCGATATGAAATCCACGCTACCACTGCCATGAACATGACGCAGGTCGAGAAAGTCAATATCAGGTCCGATTGACTCATGATGCGAGTAAGCGGTTCCGCAATGTGGCTCGTGGCATTCCCGGCCATTCGGAAGTTGAACTCGGTGCGGGCGTTCTAGTCATTGGCTGCGCGCTGTTCCGGTCGTGAGATCTTTGATCGCGTGAAATAGTCGTTGCGTGCCATGACCAGAGCGCCGAGGATCATGCTGACTGTCAGTTTTTCCACTTTCTCAAGATCGGCATTCTTTCTCAAAAGATACTCGCCTGCGGACGCCGGGATCCCAAACGAAATGTCCGTCATCATCGCGGCAACATCGAACGGCATGTCAAGTTGGGTTGAGAGGATCTCAGCCAGATAGTTCACCGCACCTTCGCGACTGTACTCGGTTGGGTCGTGCAGGTTCGAGACGCTGGGTTCGGCCAACAGGCGCTCGATAATGAGGCCGCGATTGGAGATGTACTTAAGATACACGTGCGTAACGTTCTGGACGATTTCTTCCAGCGTGGTCGCCTTTTCCGCGGCTGCGAACTGTAAGCGGCGCAGCTCTTTGTGCTCACGCTCCAGCAGCTCTCGAAGGAGCTCTGTGAGATTGTCGAAGTAATTGTAAACCAGTGACTTGCTGACGCCGGCTTCCTTACCGATGCGCTCCATCGACAGTTGCGCGACCCCTTCACGCGCGACGATCTCCGCGGTGAAATCGAGAATGAGCGATCGCCGTTTCTCGGGAGAGAACCGTTGTCTTCGTTTCACGGAATTCGCGCTCATTTTGGTCCTTTCGAGTGAGCTCACAATGCAGATCGATCGAGCCAGAGCAGATCATCAATCGATTCTGAGGCATCGGCGCTGACATTCTGCTGCAAAGAGAACAATGTGCCGTCGGGATCGTATCCGAACACGATGATCCAGCCTTCTTCTTCAACGGGGTCTCCAGCAAATTTGACACCGCTCCGCTCGAGTCGACTGATTTCGGCCGTCAAATCGCTGACCTCGAAAGCCACATACGCATATCCGATTGTGTCCAGCGTCGCGGCGGCGGCTCGCTCCGACGTCGGCGGCGCGTCGAACTGCCAGAATTCCAATCCGAGGTTTGGTACCATCGACCAACCACCCTTCATAACCAGCCCATCGATATCGCCCACGGAGTCTGCCCATGCGCTTCCGGAAATCTCCGCGCGGTTGTGCGCGGGATAGCCGAGCAGGAGTTCATAGAAGGACAGCATGCGATCCAGGTCGGGTGTCGCGTTTGCGACGTGACCGATCCAGGCCTCGTCGTCTCGCCGGGTTTGCTCCTGCACCTCCAATTCGATCATCGTGCCATCAAGGTCGGTGCCGTAGGCATACGCCGTTCCGTAGCCGCGATCAGCCGGACCGTCGCCGCGCGTGATCATGCTGAGGCCCGCCGATTCAAACTTGGTATAGGCGGAATTGTTCGTCTGGGATTGAAAGCAGATATGGGTGTATCCAGGGCCGGTGATCGATCCGGGCGCGCCTGCTACGTCGCTGTGGAGATCAAAATCGACGAGTTTCAGGAAGACGGTTGGGGTCTTGATCAGCGCGACTTCGGCGGGGCCAGGAGTGCCTGACAATAGCGCCGGGGCAAATTGCGCACTATCGATGCGATACCGCTTCACCACCTCATAATCCACAGCCTGCTGGTAAAATGCGATGGTGCGATCAATGTCAGAAACTGAAGACATCACGTAACGGACGCCCTTGATCGACGGCGTGGAAGCGAAAACCTGATCTGGTTCCGGGCTTGGCGCGGCTTGAGGAGTTGTGTCCGTCGTACAGGCGGTCGCAAATAAGAGTGCGGGCAACACTATCGCGCGATACATCATGCTCTCCTTCATTCCTCTTCCAGCTCGAATACCAGCAGCGCATTGCCCGGCAGCAGCCTGAATTTGTCATACCCCGAATTGATGATCAGCTTGTCTCCGATCAGGACTGGGCCAGCACTATCAATAGAGCCGCCAAATGCGGGGACAGAATTGACGGTCTCCAGTTCGGACATCGTATCAAATGACCAGAGAAGATCGCCGGATTGTGCCGAGTAGATGCGCATCGTCGCGTCCAGTCCGCCCGCGAAGACCAGGTCGTTTGTTGCCGTGACGGGCGCGGAGGCCGCCGGGAAACAGCGTGCATTCAGCTCGTCGCAGAGCTTTTCCTCTATAGTGGACCAGATTGGCGTTCCCGTTTCGACGTCATAAGCGTGCACGCCATGACGAGGCGGTCCGACCGTCATGTGGTGACCTGGCGTATCCGCAATCCCGACGAACAGGGTCTCTCCATCCGAGGCCATGCCCCAGTGGATGCCGCCATTATAGCCTCCCATGCCAGCACGAGCCGACCAAAGCGTTTCGCCCTCATTGTCGGGGTCCATGGCGTAGACCATGCCAGACTTCTGGCCAGCGAGGATTATATCCTTACCGTTCGGAAGCGTGGTCAAAATGGGTGGAGCGCCGAAATCAAAGTCTGGTCCGCGATCTTCGGGGCAGTTGGCGTTGGTGCTGCCGCACGCGCCGTTCCAGGTGTCGCCGCTAATCGTCTGATTTTTCCAAACGAGCTCGCCGGTTTCCAGAGAAAGCGCAATGATAGCGTCGCTCAGCTCATTCGCGGGCGCGGTATAGTTCTCACCTGTGCCGAAATAGAGCAGGTCGCGCTTTTCATCGACTGTCGGGACGGACCAGACTGGCGCTCCCGAGGGGCCATGCATCTGCGTGCCTGCGGCATTGATCCGCGTCGGCTGTGGTTCGGCGACTGTATGAAAGGTCCAGTATCGTTCGCCCGTTTTGGCATCAAGCGCGACGACACCGCCCCGAAAGGTGCAGCACTCATATTCGGGATTAAAGGCGCTGACGACTTCAGTCGATGACATCGGCACGAAGAGTCGGTCCGCATGAAGCGTGGGTGATCCCGTCAGGGTCGTCACAGGATGATCCTTCAGCGAGGTTTTCCAGATCTCCGCGCCAGTCTCCGCGTCGATGCTGTAAACATTGGCGTTGAAGTCTGTGAACAGGAGGCTTCCTGGCAGGCCTTGCGCGTCTGGTTTGATCGACGGGGCCACTCGCACCTCAGCCTCGGCATAATAAGTCCACCAGACGCATCCTTTTTCGGTATCCAGGGCGTATACGGTGCCATCCTGGCTGCCGGTAAAGATCGCCTCTTGAGTCACTGCGGGTTGCGAACGCGCGCGGACGGCGTTGGGGAAGCCAAATGCCCATTTCAAGCTCAGGCGATCAACATTATCGGCCGTGATTTCGGTCATATCTGCTGTCCGAAACCTGGAGTTGCGCAAATCACCGCCCCAACGGTTCCACGCTGCTTCGCGTGAAAAACTCAAGTCGCCTTCGCAGCGAGGCATATCGATCGCGCGCCGCGCCGCATCATCCGCAGCGCCGCCAAGATAGGTTGCAAGAATTTCCTTGTCGAAACTCGACAAACGAACCGATTGCGGCGCCATGACGCCGTCCGTCATCGCAGCAATCAGATTCGGAGAAGTCATTCGCTCGAGCGTTTCCCGCGTTGGGGCCTCTGGGATCGTGCCGTTGTGACAGATCGCGCAATGGTCCTGGTACAGACCCTCGGCGTAGGTGTCGTTGAACTCCACGGAAGCGGCAGTCTCGTCACCTGAATTCGTCTTGATCTCGTTTTCTTCTTGAGATGTATCGGCTTCGGTACAGCTCGCCAGCGCGCCAAGGATCGTCGCCACGATGAGTGCATTGCGGTAGCGTTTCGAACTCATCTACACCTCTCTTTGCAAAGACGATGGACATGGCTTTGCGACCGCCTTTTGTCTCTTATTGACGAAAAGGTGAATAATGTACAGAGTGTTCGTCCACGCTGGACAGGATCATTCCGGCAATTCTGCGAGGTGGCTTCATGATGAAACTCTCCAGCGCCTTCGGACTTTTACTGCTCGTGGTATTGAGTGTCGGACTATCGGCCTGCCAGCCGCAAGATCCGATTCAGGATGAGGGCGCCGTCGAGGGGCGTCCCGGCGATGTCGCGACTCTTCCGGTCGACCCGGCGGTCGTCTTCGCCAATGCGCAAGTCGAAGAAGGTGCGCCTTATCGAGAAGGCTATTTCGAGCACAAGGGTGTGACCCTCCATTATGTCGAGGCGGGGCAGGGTGACCTAGTCTTGTTCTATCACGGTTTTCCGTCATTCTGGTTTTCATTCTACGACCAGATGGAAGCGTTTCGAGGCGGCTATCGCGTCGTCGCGGTTGATGGTCTTGGGGCGGGCCTGTCCGACAAACCGGACGATCTCGATTTCTATCGCGCCGAGGCACTCGCAGAACACCTGGACGCGCTGGCTTTGCATTTGGCCGGGACCCAGAAATTCACCTTGATCGGCCACGATTGGGGCGGCGCATTGGCAATGGCCTTCGCAGAATCACGCCCAGAGCGATTGCGCGCAGTCGCGTCATTCAATGCGCCATCCATGAATATATTTCTCGACTTGTTGCGGCATGACGAGCAGCAGCAAAAGATCTCAACTTATATGGCCGTGATGGCGAAAACGCCTCAGCAAGCAGTTGTCGAGAATCCGCCAGGAGAACGGATATGGAGAGACTCCTATACAGGCCTTTTGTCGCGAGGAGAGCTGACGCAAGAAGAATATGATTTGTTTGGACAAGCGTTGCGCCCAGCGGCCGCTACCAATGGAGGATTTAATTGGTATCGAGCGAACGTGCCGCTGCCTCCCGAGATCTCTGATGAGCATTATTGGCCCAATCCGCCGCGGCAAATCACCGTACCCGCGCTTCTGATTTGGGGAACAGAAGATCGCGCTTTCGTGCCAGCGTTCATTGATCTAATGCGTGAAACCATTCCGGACCTGGAAGTCGAGGTCTTTGATGGCGCGAACCACTGGACGACGATGAGCCATCCCGAGCGCAGCAATCAGGCAATTGCGCGCTTGTTGGAGCGGACGGCGAACTAGAATTGCAAGCCTAGAAACCTTCGCTAATTTGACGGACTGTTGAATAGAGGTTGAAGCCCGCGTCACCAATAAAAAGGAGACACGCTCGCGGTCTTAAATTCGCTTCCCTGCAGCCAGCGGCGTAGCAGGAGGCGACGCGGGCACACGGCCATAGATCTCGGGCAACGAACAAGTCTTCATTTGCGGCAGCACCCGCTGGCCAAAATGCGCACACTCCTCGAGATGCGGATATCCAGATAGGATGAAAGCTCGTATTCCCATGTTCTGATAGGCTTCAAGCTCGCTCAAGACTTGATCTGTTGAGCCGACCAGGGCCGCACCACAGCCCGATCGCGCACGACCGATTCCTGTCCAAAGATGGCGTTCAACGTATCCAAACTTGTCGGCGAGGTCGCGCGCGCGGGCTTGATGTGCGACGCCGAGACTGATGCTGTCATGGGCGCGATCACGAATGATTCTGCCGTATTCGTCATCAAGCCGGGACACCAGGTGCTCAGCATATTCGCGCGCCTCGGCTTCGGTGTCCCGAACGATGACATGGACCCGCAGGCCATAGTCCAGAACGCGTTCGTGTTTTTCGGCAGCGGCGTTCACCGCCTGCATGCGATCCTTCAGATTTTCCTTGGTCTCGGGCCACATCAGATAAACGTCACAATGCTCGGCGCAGAGCTCGATCGCGGGCGGAGAATATCCGCCGAAATAAAGCAGAGGACCGCCGGTCTGATATGGCTTGGCGGGTGCGGTCGGGACGTCCTTGAACGTGTAGATCTCGCCGTCATGATTGATTGTGTCCCGGGTCCAGGCCTGTTTCAGAATTTGCACGACTTCTCGCGAACGCTGATACCGGAAATCGCTTTCGGCGACTTCTCCCGGAAAGTCCGAACTGATGATGTTCAATGTCAGGCGGCCTTGAAGCATATGGTCCAACGTCGCGATGGCGCGCGCCAGCATGATTGGCTGCATCTCGCCGCAGCGCACGGCAGCAAGCATATTGATAGAGGAGGTGAGCGGCGCGCATCCGGCGACGAAGCTGAGCGTGTCTTGTCCGACTTGATATGAGGACGGACAGAGAATGTTTCGAAACCCTTGGTGTTCCGCTTCTAACAATATGTCGCGGCAATGGGACCAGCTGGACTTCAGAGCATCATCAGGCACACCGAGATATTCGAAATCGTCCGAGCACAGCGCTGAGAACCAGGAAACTTCAACCGCATCCAGTGCCTCGGATTTTATTGGAACGACCGACATCACATACTCCAAAAACTTTTTGTCCCCGTTTTCATTTCACACGTTGCCAGATACACCAAGGGGAATGTATCAATTGTGGATCAATTCAGGGAGGCCGGTTTGGGAATTGAGGGGCCGAAAGCCTTACCCAAGGCGATTCAGGTGAGCGAAATGCTGATCCGGGAAATCGCCGCCGGGCGATATCCGGACGGGACGCGATTGCCGACCGAACGCGAGATGGCAAACACGCTGGGGATCGCCGTTGGTACACTGCGTCGGGCGCTTTCGATTCTTCAAGATCGTGGATTGCTGCGACGCGTACAGGGATCAGGAAACTACGTTCAGGCTCAGGCCGAAGTCGAAAGCGTATATGAGTTTTTTCGCCTGGAATTGCTGAAGGGTGGTGGGCTACCAACCGCCGATGTTCTTGAGGTCCGGCGGCTCCCAAAAGATCCATCGATGCCGCATATCGGGCCGGGTCCAGTGGCGCATCGTATCCGGCGCTTACGTTATCTCGATGCCGTCCCGGTGGAGGTGGAAGAGATCTGGCTTGATGGTCGGTTTGTCGACTGGGTCATGCAGGATGAGCTGAGCCATTCACTCTACTATTATTACAAAGAAAAGCTCGGACTCGTTATTGGCTCCGTGACCGATACGATCGGTGTCTCTTTCGTTCCCGAATGGGCGCCGGCGAAATTCGGGTGTGCAACCGGAAAACCCTGCGGCCTCGTCGAACGGATTGGATACGACCTTAAAGGCGCAACGGTCGAGTATTCGCGAAACTGGTTCAATCAGGATGTCTGCAGATACACCAATCGGTTGGGGAAACGACAAGCGTCATGACGACAAAATATGGATTGATCGGGTGCGGGATGATGGGCATCGAGCATTTGCGCAATATCGCCCTTTTACCTGAGGTTGAGGTGGTTGCGATTTTCGATCCCGATCCAGATCAGCTCGCTGAGGGGATGAAACTCTCCCCGAACGCCAGTACTTTTAATTCCATTGGCGACTTGCTCGCTGTTCAAGAACTCGATGCGATTGTCATTGCCAGTCCGAATTTTCTACATGTTGAGCAGTTGAAGGAGATTGCTGCTCGCAGAACGCTGCCCATTCTCTGCGAAAAACCGGTCTACACCGCCGCGGGCGACGAAGTCGTCATCAACCGGCTTCAGCGCGCCTATCAGGCACCAATCTGGGTTGCGATGGAGTATCGCTATATGCCGCCGATTGCGACTCTGATTGAGCGCGCCGATGAGATCACCGGTGGAATCAAGATGTTGACGATGCAAGAGCATCGCTTTCCGTTTCTGAGCAAGGTTGGTGACTGGAATCGGTTCAATGCCAACACGGGCGGAACTCTGGTGGAGAAGTGTTGTCACTTCTTTGATCTGATGCGGTTAATCATGCGGTGCGAGCCCGTGCGGGTCAGCGCGTCGGCGACGCAGTTCGTCAATCATGTAAACGAACGCTATGACGGCAAAGCGCCCGACATTTGGGATGGTGGATATGTCATGTTCGATTTTGAGAATGGCGCACGCGCAATGCTGGAGCTGTCGATGTTTGCTGACGGTTCAACATGGAATGAAGAGATCCACGCGATTGGTCCGAGTGGAAAAATTGCTTGCCGGATGCCTGGCCCGCAAAGATTCTGGCCAGAAGCTTTGGGTCCTTCGCCCTTGCCTGAACTGAGCATCTATCCGCGGTCTCCAAAGCGACCACAAACGACCAGGATTGCGCTTGATGCCGCTTTAATTGACGCTGGCGATCATCACGGATCAACTTACTATCAGCACCAGAGATTTCTCGACATGGTGCGCGGCGGCGGCGAGCCAGAGGTTTCTCTCGAAGATGGAAAGCGAGCCGTCAAGATGGGGCTCCTGGCCCAGGAAGCCGCGATGACACATCGGGTGATCGAGTTTTGACCGTCTTTGTCAGAGCCGTCTGATCGTCGATCCAGTTGTCTGGCTGCGGCGCACCCAAGCAACGCTAAGGTCGTTCGTCCAATGCGCCGACATCCAGGATGGGGGCAGCTTCCAAGTCTTCTGCGTCGAGCAGAGCTGCGACGCGCTCCAGCGAAGAGACCAGCATTGCCTGGTGCCAGTCGGGGAGTGATTCAAAGCGCGTTTGAAACGTATCCTGCAACAGGTCCGGGGAGGATGTGATGACGCTTTGACCCTCGGGTAAAAGGGTGAGCCAAACCCGGCGGCGATCCTCTTCACAGCGTCGGCGCATCAGGAGGCCACGAGCGACAAGTTTGTCGACTAGGCTGGTAATCGTCGCGTGCTTGAGTTGAGTGAGTTTCGAGACTTCGCCGGCGGACGTCTCCCCCCGTTCCGCGAGAATTTGCATGACCAGGAGCTGCGATGGCGTCAACTTGACCTGGGCGGCGAGTGTTTTGGAGGCTTGTTCCGTTTTGCGCTGAATTTGTCTCAGCGCGATCAAGGCATCTTCAGATCGGATACTCATGCGCGGTGTCCTTCCTCAGTCACAGTATTCCCCAAGCGCTTCCTTTAGCGGAGCGAGATACGGCTCGAACGGTCGCCACTGCTCCTGGCCCGCCCGATTAATCGGCTGGCGCACCTGCTCGGAGCTGGCCGTCCGAACCGCGCGATCTGTTTTGTGAAAGTCTACGCACGCAGGCTCGAAGGGCAATTCACAATAATCAAGCAAGCGGCGTATCTGCTCTTCGAGATTTTCAAGAACGTCTTCGTGCTGAACTCGCAGGATGCGACCCTCGGGCAGCACGCTGTCCCAGTGCGCCATCAAGTCGACATAGCCGCGATAATATTGCCCGATCTCGTCCAGGCCGTAAGTAAATTCCTGCCCCTCCGCGAAGAGTTGCTTGAAGCCCGACCAACAACAATCCAGCGGCGCCCGCCTGGCGTCGATGATTTTGGCGTTGGGCAGGATCAAATGGATCAATCCGATATGGCGGAAATTATTCGGCATTTTGTCGGTAAAGAAGGGGGCGCCGCGCCGGTGTACGCGCGTATTTTCGATATAGTCTTCGCCGAGTGCGCAAAGCTCATCGGCTGAGAGCTCGGCCAGGACGCGCGGGTATCGATCTCGATCAGTCGCCAGATTGCGGCCGCGCAGTCGATGCGCCAGAGAAAGGATGTTTGGGAGCTCCAGCGTGCCGTCCACCTGGCTGTGCGAGGCGAGGATCTGTTCGATCAAGGTTGAACCAGCCCGTGGCAACCCGACAATAAAAATCGGATCCGGCGCGGCGTAGCCTTTGCCGCTTTGCGCGCTCATCACGTCAGGTGTGCAGAAGCTTTTCTGGGCGTCAAATTCATCCTGCATTTGTGCGGTCGTGTATCGTGTTTGTTTTTGTTTCAGCGCATTTCCAAGCTGATAGTTCTGAAAAGCACGCTCGTGTTTGCCGAGATCCTCAAAGGCTTTGCCGAGGGCAAAAGCGATATGAATTTGCGACATGGTTGTCAGGTCGGCCTTGTCTTGCATGGCCTCCATCTCGCGCACCTCATCATCAGAGAAGCGATAGGTTTTCAGATTGGCGAGCGCGTACCAGGCGTCGCCATAGTGCGGGGCAGCGCGTATGGCGGCTTGGTAGGATGCAATCGCTTCGTCGGAGCGGCCGCAGGTTTTCAGGGCATGGCCACGAGATGTCAGCGTTGCAGGGTCGTTCGGGATCTGGGAGAGCACTTTTTCGAATGAGTCCAGCGCGGTGTCATAGTCGCCCGCTTGCATGCTCTCGATCGCGAACAGAGATTGGAAAATCGGGCTTTCGGGATCGCGCTTGAGCAAGTTCTTGGCTTGTTCAAGGGCTGCTGAAAACTTTTGCCGTTTTCGCAATACCTGGATGTGATCGATCCGCAGCTGGATATTGTCCGGGTCGAGCGCGATCGCAGTCTCGAGCAAGAAGTCGGCATCCTCGTGCACCCCGAGACGAGAGCCGATGTCGGCTAGCAGTCGCATCCCTTCGATATGCTGCGGTTGCTTGCGCAGGAAAGCTCGCGCGATCTCTTCCGCGCGCAGGATACGCCCCTCGTGAATGTGATTGGTCACGGCGAGCAATTCGCGCGGAAGGGATTTGATGCGCTGCAACTGGGCGAGGGCCTGGTCGGCTTCGGCGGCGCTTCCAGCTGCGCGAAGCAGGTCAGCTTGCGCTTGCCAGCTGGCGGTTAGTGCGGGATTGCAGCGCGTTGCGTTCTGGTAGGCGATCAGGGCACCTCGAATGTCGCCAGCTGCTTTGTTCAGGTGGCCTTCTTCCTGAAAGGCGCGGCCATAGTCGGGTGCCCCCTGTTTCAAATTGGCTAGATGCACGCGAGCTTGGTCGATATTTCCAAGGTAACGCGCGGCCACGGCGGCCATGTAGAGTCCATCCCGATCGTCGCCGTCCGCGGTGAGAAGCTCTGCTGCGAGCTTTGACGCCTCGGCAAAGTTCCCCGCCTGCATTGCAGCCTGCGCCCGTTTTAGGCGTGCGGTACGAGAAGCAGCAGCGTCAGAGTCCATTGATCTGTCCATACAAAGGCAGCGTTCTGACGGATCAGAACGCTGCGCTTTTTTATCTAAGTGTGCGTTGAATTAGAAGTCATATCCAACACGGACGCCAATCGTGCGCGGGCGCAGCGGCGTCACACGTTCGCGGTCGAACACGAAATTGTTGCTGAGTTCAGCATATTCATTGGTCAGATTGGTCGCGAACAATTCTGCCGACCACTGATCCGCCGTAACACCAAGCGTGCCGCCCAGCGTGATATAGCCATCAATGTCGGCCTTGTTGATCTCGATAATGTCGCTGACGGAATCGTCCGAGAAAACCAATTGCGGCATGACGTGGGCGGTGAGGTCCGATCCTGCGATCTGTGTCTCCAGATCCCATTCATAGCGCGCGCGGAGATTGCCTTGCCAGGCTGGCGCGAAGGCCAGGTCTGATCCAACCAGAACGTCATTGGTTGGTGTCAGAACGTCCGTAACCTCCGTGTCGAGAAGTGAGAACGCCCCTGCAATGGTCAGACCCTCGACGGCATAGGGCGCCCAGGTGAAGTCACCCTCGATCCCTTGGATTTCTGCATTGGCAGCATTGTCGGAAAAGAAGAGATTGACGATGGACGGATCAAAGATAGTCGTCTGCAAGCCCTCAATTTCCACGAAGAAGGCGGACCCGTTGAAACGCAGAGAATTGTTGAACAGCTCGGTTTTCCAACCGATTTCATAATTCTGGACGTCATCGGTATCGACGGCAAAGGGCACCGAATAGCCATTCGGTCCGGCTGCGCCGCCTGGGCGGTTCAGCAGACCCGGGCGGAAGCCTTCGGAATATGTCGCGTAGAACAACAGATCGCTATTTGGCGTCCATGTTCCCGTCAGCTTGTAAATCATCCCGTCAGTTGCGGCCTTGTCTGGCGCCCCAAGTGTATTATTCGGTGCGAACTGTGCGGAGATATTGGTCCCGAACGCCTGGGCGTCTGTCGCCGATCCGAGATTGAAGAAGGAAGAGTTGGCGGAGCCCTCGAGATCCACTTCAATGTCATACCAGCGGGCACCGACCGTGACGGCAAACTGTTCGGTCAGGTCAAATGTCGTCTCACCAAATAGGCCTAACTGCTCATCTGTTCGCAAGATATCATTGCGAAAGATCACGCCGGTTGGGAATGGACCTGGATCACTGAAATAGCCAGGCGCTGCATTACCAATCTGACCCGTCACAGCGGTGTTCGTTAGCGGGTAGTTCGGCGCGAAGCCGGTTGTGACGCCGTCAAATCCAACCGCGAACTCTGAGCCGGGATAGGTGAAGTCATTCAACTCCGTGAGTTCAAGATCGGAATAGAACGCTCCAAACGTTGCGCGCCATCTGTTTTCGCGTGGTGTGTTGAACCGCAGCTCGTGGGTTTGAACCTTAGTCTCTGTGGCAGACTTTACGAACAAGTTTGGTGCCTGACAGGTACCTGCTGGTCCTCCGGCGCCAGGATACGTCACTGACCCATCGCAGATATAATAGGGCAGGTACTGTCCGACGAACAAGTAGTCGGAATAATCGACCGTCTGATCGGTTGTTCGCTCGGTGTAGGCGCCTGTATACAGCGCTTCAAGCATGCCGAGACGGCCTTCCAGTGTCCAGCTCGTATTGTGGAAGCTGTCTTCCAGATCATCGTCCGAAAACCGCTCGATGTCATAATCATCAAGTTCCGGATCAGCGAAAAAGACCCCTTCGCTATCAAGCTGCTGCTGCGCGTGCGAGACCAGCAGACTCCAATCGGAATTGAAGTCATACTGACCCGCCAAGCGGAAGCCTGCATAAGTCGTATCATTGAAGTCGTTCTCGACCCGGCTGGAATTGTTCGCCGAGAGGAAGGTCACACCTGACAGGTCCGCGCCTACCTGGAAGCCACCGCGAGTCGCCGAAACGGGCACTCCATTGTCGCGCACGGTGCCAGCCGCGCGGAAACGGCCTGACTCGGCCGTGCTGCGCGTGCCGCCGACATTGTCGATATATCCACCTTGTCGGTCTGTATATACAACACCCCGCAATGCGAACTTATCGTTCACTGGCACGTTGAGCATCACCTCAACGCTATTGCTCATTTCGCCGCCGTCAGTGAAAGAAGTCGACGCCTTCAGAGCCGCGTCGACCCCGCTGAAATCCGGCTTGTTGGTGATCAGCCGCACGGTGCCCGCTTGCGAGCTTGCGCCAAAAAGCGTGCCTTGCGGGCCTGACAGGACTTCGACCCGCTCCAGGTCAGCGGCGTACACATCCAGATTCCGTCCGGGCTGCGCGAGCGGTTGCTCATCGAGATAGAAAGCGACGTTCGGCGCGAGGCCGGCAACGCCTGCAGTTGTGAGGTTTGGCGTGGTTGAGGCCAGCCCGCGAATATAGATTGTGTTCTGACCCGGGCCTGAGCCGCCCGCGGTCACGCCAGGGAGCTGGATCAGATAATCCGTGAAATTCTTCACGCCAAGCGATTCGAGCTCTTGTTCGCCAAGCGCGTTGACCGCGACTGGAATGCTCTGCGCGCTTTCTGTGCGTTTGGTGGCGGTCACCGTAACTGTTTTCAGACGGCGGGAGTCAGCTTCGTCGGCATCCTGCGCAACGGCGCTCATGCCAAATAGACTCGTCATGGCGATCAATGAAACGCCACTCATTAGTCGGTACATATATAATCCCTCAGGAGTTGCTACGATCACGCAGGCCAGCGCCTAATTGCGCAGGGCACACAAGAATCGCGATCGGTCGATGGTGACCGTTTTCTATCAAATAGTTCGAAGATGGAAAGAATGAGCGCTGCTATTCGTAGGCAAACTCTTCGGGTACCCGTCGCAATGTGCCAATTTTGCCGCACTAACGGGCGGTAAGGTCATGAAATGGGTCCGAGCGTGTGCGCCGGATGCTTTGAGGATCGACATATTTCGTGCATGACAAGCGCGAACGTAGCTGATGAGTGAACAATGCCGGACACTGAACACGCCGAGACCGGACTTAGCCTGTATGAAACCGATCATGAAGTGGGCCAGGACAATGTCGAAGTTCTGGGACTCAATGTGCACAATCCGGTGTTCTTTCTCGCCGCAACGCTCGTCCTGTTGTTTGGCGGCCTGACCCTGATCTTCCCCGAAGCATCCGGCGCAATGCTGAGCGAGGCGCGGGCGCGTACCCTGCAATCATTCGATTGGCTGTTCGCGGTTACGCCAGTGCTTGTGTTCGTTTTCTGCATGGTGCTCGCTGTATCGCCACTGGGACGCATAAGGCTCGGCGGGCAGGCGGCGGTGCCGGATTACAAGATTCACTCCTGGATCGCGATGCTGTTCGCTGCAGGTGTCGGGATTGGGTTCATGTTCTGGGGCGCGGCCGAGCCGCTCGCTTATCACACGGACTGGTTCGGCATGCCCCTCGGTGCTGAACCCGGAACGCCCGACGCCAATCGACTGGCCTTTAGTGCGACCCTGTTTCATTGGGGAATCGCGCCCTGGGCAATCTATGCGGTCGTTGGATTGGCGCTTGGTTTTTTTGCGCACAATAAAGGCCTACCGCTGTCATTTCGGTCGGCATTCTACCCGTTGCTGGGCGAGCGCGTCTGGGGCTGGGCCGGCCATGTGATCGACTTGTTCGCTGTCGTCTCTACGATCTTCGGTTTGGCGACAACGATCGGCCTCGGAGGCACGCAGGCAGCGAGCGGCCTTGGCTATATTTTCGACTTTGAACCCAATGTCTGGATCCAGATCGGTTTGATCGCCGCGATGACGGGTCTGGCGGTCATCTCAGTCCTGCGCGGCATGGATGGCGGGGTCAAGCTGCTCAGCAATATCAACATGGTCGTGGCGTTCGGCTTGCTGGTGTTCGTGATTATTGCA
>JANSXJ010000249.1 GCA_024743015.1 Hyphomonas sp.
TCATGGCAGAAATGCTCATTCAAGGCCCGCAGGGCCGGATCGAAGCCCGCTACACACCCCCTCCCTATGAAGGCGCATCCCTCGCGCTGATCCTGCACCCGCACCCGCGGGCTGGCGGCAGCATGCAGGATCCGATCACGATCCGCCTGTATCAGATGTTTGAAGAAAAAGGCTTCGGCGTCCTTCGGTTCAACACACGCGGCGTTGGCCGGTCTCAAGGTGTCTATGACCAGGGCGTTGGCGAACTGGAAGATGCGGCATTCGTTCTGGACTATGTTGAGAACCTGTCCGAGAGCCCGCGCTATGTCTGGTGTGCTGGCTATTCGTTCGGTGCCTGGATCACGCTGCAATTGCTGATGCGTCGACCAGAAATCGATGGCTTCCTGGCGATTGCGCCGCCAGCCAATCATTATGACCTGAGCTTCCTCGCCCCCTGTCCGGCTTCCGGCCTGATCATCTCGGGCGAATCCGATGCCATCTCGAAGCCTGCGGACGTCGAGCGCGCGCTCACCAAAGTCCGAATTCAGAAGGGTGAGAGCATTGAGCGCGAGAGCATCCCTGGCGCAAACCACTTCTTCCAGGACAAGCATGACGACTTGATTGACATATGCTCCGCCTATGTCGACCGCCGACTGATTGAGGATGAAGAGAAACTGCGCCGTGAAGCTGAAGCCGCTGCGGCTAAGGCGGGAAGTCGCAAACCGCCAATCCCTCGTGCGCTGCCGCTCAAGCCAGAAGACAACACGCCTTCAAGCTGAGTCCACAAACCCAGTTGAATCAGCTAGCTAGGCATCTCTGCCTGGCTATGAATGCTCATGTCTGATTCACCCATCTCGCTGCACCCGCACCCCCGCCATTTGATCGATGGTGTGGAAGAACTTCAATTCAGCGCGGCGCGAACGGGTTCGGATCTGAACCTTCGATATGACCTGTACGGTGACCTATCGCACCTGGAAATCTCTACGGGTGGTGGCGGCGAGCGCCGGGATGAGCTTTGGCGAACGACCTGCTTCGAGGCTTTTCTTCGTACCGAGGGCGCAGAGGAATATATTGAGTTAAATTTTGCCCCGGACACGCATTGGGCCGCCTACCATTTCACGCGCTTTCGCGAGGGTCGAACGGATCTCGACATTCTCGCCCCCCAAATAGTCGTTGAGAGAACGACCGAGCGTCTATCCGTTTTGGTGGTGGTTCAGGGGCTCTCACTCCTATGCAGCGGTTCAAAATTGCAACTCGGGCCAACCGCGATCATCGAGGGGAAAGATGTTGGTTTGTCATATTGGGCCTTGCATCATCCCTCAAATAAGCCCGATTTCCACACTAGCGAGATCTTCAAACTCAATCTGGACTAAAGCATGAGCATACTCTTTGGGATCGATCGACTGCTGCAGGACGATGCGTTACGAGCAAAACTTGCCGGGCGGCGCGTGGGGCTGGTCGGCCACCCCGCCTCGGTCACCGCGTCGCTTGATCACTCGCTCTATGCGCTGGCGGCGCTGGACGATGTCAACGTCACGTGCGCCCTCGGGCCACAACATGGCATGCGCGGCGACAAGCAGGACAATATGATCGAGACCGAGGACTATCTGGATCCCGATCTGGGCATTCCCATCTTCTCACTATATGGCGAGCACCGCCGCCCCACGGATCACATGCTGGAGCCGCTGGATGTCGTCTTGTACGACCTTCAGGATCTTGGTTGCCGGGTCTACACCTATGTCACTACGCTGATTTATGTGATCGAAGAAGCGGCCAGGCTGGGAAAGTCTGTTTGGGTTCTGGACCGCCCCAATCCCGCCGGACGTCCGATTGATGGGCTGACGCTTCGCCCGGGCTGGGAGAGCTTTGTCGGGGTCGCCGAGTTCCCGATGGTGCACGGAATGACGATGGGCGAACTCGGTGCCTGGTACATCGACAGCAAGAAAATCGACGTCGACTATCACGTTGTCGAAATGCAAGGCTACCGTCCGAACGAAGGACCGGGCTTCGGGTGGCCGGTCAATGAACGCGCCTGGGTCAATCCAAGTCCCAATGCCGCCAGCCTCAACATGGCGCGCGCTTATGGCGGCACCGTGATGATTGAAGGGACAACGCTCTCTGAGGGGCGCGGAACAACCCGCTCACTCGAAGTGATTGGTGCACCGGATCTCAACGCGAACGCCATGATCGAGGAAATGTACCGACTGGCACCACACTGGTTGGAAGGCTGCAAACTCCGTCCGACCTGGTTCGAGCCGACCTTCCACAAGCATGTGGGCCAGCTTTGCGAAGGCATTCACATCCATGCGGAGTTCGGCTTCTACGATCCAAGCCAATTCAAATCCTGGCGCGTCACGGCGCTCGTTTTGAAGGCGATCCGTCAACTCAATCCGGACTATCCGATCTGGCGCGGTCTCGATTTCAAGTATGAGTACACAGAGGGCCATCCGGCGATTGATATTATCAATGGCTCAGACGAGTTGCGCACCTGGGTCGATGATCCGACAGCAAGTCCGGCATCGCTCGACGCGCAGCTCGAAAAGGATCTGAGCGCGTGGAGGGCAGAGTCATCTGCTCACCATCTGTATCAGTGAGCCACGGGTCAGCGTCCTAAAAAATCTCAACTTTCTGTCCCGGCTCGGTTCTAACACAGCGCTGATCATGCTAACCGCGCCGCTTCACAAAGGATGACTGTGATGAGCGACTACAAATCCGACTTCCTGCGCACGCTCGATGAGCGGGGCTACATCAAGCAGACCACCCACGTGGCCGAACTCGATGCGTATTGCGCTGAAGGCGTCCCGACGGCCTATATCGGATTTGATGCCACCGCCGACAGTCTACATGTCGGCTCTCTGGTGGGGATCATGATGCTCCGCCGTCTACAACAGGCAGGCGGCAAACCAGTCGTCCTGATGGGCGGTGGCACCACCAAGGTCGGTGACCCGACCGATAAAGAGAAATCGCGCCCGATCCTCACGGAAGCGCAGATCGCCTCAAACATCGAAGGCATCAAACGCGCGTTTGAGCCTTTCCTGACATTCGGCGACGGTCCCACTGATGCGATCATGGTCAATAATGACGATTGGCTGAGCAAGATTGGCTATATCGAGTTCCTGCGCGACATCGGAAAGTTCTTCACCGTGAATACAATGGTGAAACAGGACACGGTGGCCCGGCGCCTGAGCAATGAACAGCCCTACACGTTCCTTGAGTTCAACTACCTCCTGCTCCAATCCTATGACTTCCTGGAATTGTCCCGTCGCCACAATTGCTTCCTGCAAATGGGCGGCTCGGACCAATGGGGCAATATTGTTGGCGGCGCGGACCTGATCCACAAAGCGGATGGCAATCAGGGTTTCGGGCTGACCTGCCCTCTCATCACAACAGCCTCCGGCGGTAAAATGGGCAAGACCGCTGATGGCGCAGTGTGGCTGAATGCTGAAAAGCGCAGCCCGTACGAGTATTGGCAATTCTGGCGCAACACCGAAGACGCAGATGTTGGTCGCTTCCTGAAACTATTCACCGACTTGCCTCTCGGTGAGATCGCAAGGCTGGGAGCGCTGCAAGGCGCAGACATCAATCAGGCGAAGATCGCTCTGGCCAATGCGGCCACGACCATGTTGCACGGCGCAAAGGCTGCGGCTGAGGCCGAAGCGGCCGCGAGCAAAGCCTTTGCAGGCGGCGGCGTTTCTGCCGATCTACCGACTTTCGAAATTGCCAAAACCGACTTTGCTGACGGACCGACAACAACCGCACTTCTGCGCGCGGGCGAGCTCGTCGCGTCGAATGGCGAAGCGCGCCGCAAGATGGGCGAGGGTGCGGTTCGGGTGAATGACGAGAAAGTCTCAGCCGATCAGACACATGCTTGGGGCGACGTGCTTGAGGAGGTCGATGCCTTCAAAGTTCAGGTCGGCAAGAAACGTATCGCGCTGGTCAAGCCGGTTTAGCCTTAACCACCGCCGCCAGGTGTTGGCGCAAGGATCTCTTCATCCGGTAATTCCGGCAGCTTTTCCGTCGGCGGTTTCAAATTCGGATCGATCGGAAGCGCGTCCGGAATGGTCGTATCGGACGGGTTCTCGAAGATGCGACGCAGGATGCCCGGTGTCACGGCCGATAGCGGGTTCACCGCGACCTGCGCTTTTTCAAGTGACCCACTGACGGAATAGGTGATCGAGAAAATCCCCTCTCCTTGGCGGCCAACGATAAGATCACCGATGATCGGTACACCGCCAAGAACCGAATTCACGCCGAAGCTCGGCACGAGAACGCCATCCAGGTCGATGCCTTTGCCGTCCATCCCGATCCATCCATTCACGGTGAGGCCGAGCGCCGGACCGCTGGCGCGCCCGCCTTCGATCACATAGCGCCCGCCCCCGATCGTGAGTGGCGCTTCGATACGGGAGAAGAGCACGCCTTCACCGGATAAGGTATCGGTCAGCCCTCGAAGCGACGCGAGAGACAGAATCTGGGTAAAGAAAGGTGCGTTGATCAGGCGGGTATCTTCGATGGTCGCGCGCAGCCGTGCCGGCGTGTCCTCAGTCGCGAGCGATCCGCGCAGATCCAGGATTCCGCCCTCAATGAAGTCAACGCCGAAGAATGCACTCGCCAGGTAACCTGCATCACTGGTCTTCAGTTCGAGCGCCAAGGGCTGGTCCGGACCCTCACTGTCGAGATTTGTAATGAAGGTCGCACCAGCCAGCGTATTGCCACTGGCGCGCAGTCTCTGGAATCCGCCGGATCGCGTCAGCTCAAATGAAAGAGCAGATCCGATCAGCTCAAGGTCGCGTCTGAGACGGAGCCGCTCGACAGTTGCGGCAAAGGATAAATCGATACCCTCCGCGTCTCCTCCGACACCACCAACGGCGCCCAGCTCGCTCAGGAATCCTGATATATCGAGATAGTCTCCGCTAAGCTCGATATTGAAGCCACCTTCACCGGTGCGGGCGATCTGGCCGGCCACATCAATCGTGTCTTCTATGTAAAGCTGTCTCAGATCAAGCGATTGCAAGCGGCCATCCGTCGCCAGCCTCAAGTCGCCATCGAGCGATGCAGACTCGCTCGTCATTCTGAGGGCGGCAGCCTGCTCGCGCAGATCGCCAGTATAGTTCAGTGTCGCACGTGCGGTTTCGCCGCTTCTTTTCACCCAATCGATCTCAGACACATCGATCCGTGCCTCGCTGAGATCGAATGCGAAGGTTCCAGTCTGGAGCCCATTAGCCCCGACTTTGCCCTGCATCTCAACCGGGATCTCCCCTGTCAGGAACGCCCGACCGACCAGACCGAAAACGTTCAGGACGTCAGACGTAATCACGGCCGTCGCCGATAAATCTGCCGGCGCCCCCTCATCATCAAACGCGTCGCGCCAGGTGAACTGGATCGGAGACGATCCGAGATTACCAAAGCCAGTCAGGATCATTCGGTCTAGCGTGACATCGACATTCACGTTGCCTTCGGCAATGTCGAACGGGCCGGCCGCAGCCTTTAGCCCCGCATTTCGAATCTGCCCTTTGACTTCCATGATGTGATCTTCGAGTGGCACATTACTCAGCGCTGGTCTCGTCA
>JANSXJ010000052.1 GCA_024743015.1 Hyphomonas sp.
AAGCTGCACCTGCCGGGGACGGTTGGGCAAGAATAAGAATCGGCGCGGAAAAATGATTGGATCCCTTCTCGGAGTTCTTTCCACAGACATGGCAATCGACCTGGGGACGGCGAATACGCTCGTCTATGTGAAGGGTCAGGGCATCAAGCTGGATGAGCCATCTGTCGTAGCTTACATGAACCAGGGCGGCCGCAAGATGGTCTATGCCGTGGGTGACGATGCCAAGAAAATGCTTGGTAAGACGCCGCTCAATATGGAAGCGATCCGGCCGATGCGGGACGGCGTCATCGCCGATTTCGAAGTCGCTGAGGAGATGATCAAGCACTTCATTCGCAAAGTGCATAATCGCCGCGCATTTGTTTCGCCGCTGATCATTATCTGCGTGCCAAGCTCCGCCACAAACGTTGAGCGCCGCGCCATTCATCAGTCCGCGCTCGCTGCGGGTGCGCGCGAAGTCCACCTGATCGACGAGCCGCTGGCGGCCGCGATCGGTGCCGGTCTGCCGATCGAAGAGCCTGCCGGTTCCATGGTTGTCGATATTGGCGGGGGGACAACTGAGGTTGCCGTTCTATCGTTAGGCGGACAGGTCTACTCTCGTTCGGTGCGCGTTGGCGGTGACAAGATGGACGAAGCCATTATGAGCTACCTGCGCAAGAACCAGGGTATTCTGGTCGGCGAAATGTCTGCTGAGCGCATCAAGAAACAGATCGGGACGGCGATGGCGCCCGAGAATGGCGATGGCATGACCGTTACGGTTCGCGGCCGCGCCACCGGCGACGGCGTGCCGAACGAAGTCGAAATCAACGAAAAGATGATGGCCGAAGCGCTGGCCGATCCCGTTGGAGAGATAGTCGAGGCGGTTCGTATCGCGCTCGAAGCCATGCCACCGGAATTGTCAGCAGATATTGTAGACCGCGGCATCGTCCTGACAGGCGGTGGAGCGCTGTTACGCAATCTGGATGTGGTCCTGCGTGAACAGGCCCGTTTGCCGGTGATGATTGCCGAAGACCCATTGAAATGTGTTGCGAACGGGTGTGGATTCGTTCTCGAGAACCTCTCGCGCATGAAGAACGTCCTGTCGCCAGAAGTTTGACACGATTGCGGGCTAAAGCGTCCGCAATCAAGAAAGAAGGATCCGCCCCATGCCTCGTATCGGCGGCAAGGGATACAGACAGCGCCCGCTAAGGCGGTACGGATTCTTCGTGGCTGTTGCCGGACTTCTTGCTCTCCTATTGCTGCAAACATCGCCGCGTCTGAGCCAGGGCGTGGAGCCCGTCCGCACGGCGGCGTCTGACCAGCTGTTCCACGTAACCCGTCCCAGCCTGATCGACCGGATCAGCGGGGCATCGGCCAAGGAACGGCGAATTCTGGAACTCGAAGCCCGCGTGCGCGAGCTGGCGCAATACAAGGCTCTCGCGCTGACCATGGCGGAACGGCTGGAAGTCTACGAAGACATCCTCAACATGCAGGGTGAGCCCGGCGGCGCTGAAGTCACAGCGCGGATTATGGCGGAAACCAATGGGCCATTCGCTGAAGCCTTGCTCGCCAATGCCGGGGCGACAAATGGCGTACAGGAAGGCTATTTTGCCGAAAATGATCGCGGGCTTGTTGGGCGCGTTGTGCAAGTCGGGCAGCGGTCATCGCGTATTCTCAAGATTACCGACTTTAACAGCCGCGTGCCGGTCATGGGCGAGGCCAGCGGCCTGCGTGCGATCATGTATGGCGGGCGCGATGGGCTTGGCCGCCTCACCGACCTGCCGGAGCAGGGTGATTTCCTGCCCAATGAGCGTATCCTGACGTCCGGCGAAGGTGGCCTGTTTCCGCGCGGTGTTGTCGTGGGACACGTGCGCGATGCCGAAGGCAAGGAAATTCGCGTCGACCTGGAAATGCTGAATGGGCAGCTGTCCTATGTTCGTCTCAAGCCGATTATGTCGATCCCTGTTCCGGAAGCATTTCCAGTCGAAACGGAAGTGGCTGAGCTAACCGATGAGGATGGCTCGTGAACTGGCTGAGCTCGATCGCTGACTCCATGGCGCTGCGTTGGGAGGCCGCCAGGCCGCGTTCGCGGCTATTGATTGGAATTCTCATCGTTGCTCTGATCGGCATGGTCGGATTGACGCCAAAATCCCTGTTCGGCGTGCCGCTCGCCTGGCCTTATGTCGGGCTGATCGCTGCAGTTGGCTGGGGCCGGTCCGGGATCGGGTTTGGCCCGATGGTGGTGCTCGTCATGTTTGGATTTGCGCAGGACGCCTCGCAGGCACCCTGGGGCAGTCACGGCCTGGCCAATCTGCTGACATACGGATTGTCCGCGATGGTCCATCAGATGTTCGATACAGAACGCACACCGTTTCTGAGTTTTATTCTCCCAGTTGTAACTTTGTTCTCCGGGATCACGCTCGTATGGTTTGTTGCCAGTATTTCATCAGGACATTTTGTGCGCGTGACCCCGATGCTGACCGCCTATTTCGCGACATTGGTCGTGCACATGTTGATCTCGCCCCTGTTTGATCTTGGCATTCGCAGATCGGTTCCTTCTGGAGGCGGCGCATGAGCACCAAACGTCCCATTGATGGATTGTTCAGCCGGCGTGCCCTGATTGCAGCGGGCGGCGGTGCAGCCGTGTTTGGTGGCCTGATAGCGCGTCTGTTTCAGCTCCAGATCATGGAGCATGAGCGGTTCGAAGTTGCCGCTGCCGAGAATGGTGTTCGCCTGGATCTGGCCCCGCCGCAGCGCGGACGCATCCTGGATCGCTTCGGGCGTCCTCTCGCCGCGCATCGCCAGGCAGGACGGGTTTCGATTGTTCGCGAACAGGCCAATGATCTCACGGGCTTGATGGCGGAACTGTCCAAGCATCTCGATATTTCGCCGGAGCGCCAGGCGAGGCTGATTAGCGAGGCGCGTCGTCAGGCGAGTTTCCAACCTGTCACCGTGAAGAGCGAGCTGTCCTATGAGGATTTCTCTCGCCTGTCCGTTCTCGCCCCAAGCCTCCCGGGCTTGCAGGTCGAGATGGCAGCGACGCGCTCATACCCGCGGGGGCGGGATTTCGCCCACGTGCTCGGCTATGTTGCGAAGGCCAGCGAAGCCGATCTCGAACGGTTGAGCGAGGACACCAATGCCCAGGAACGCGCCGCGATCCGGCGATTGTTCAAGCATCCGGACATGCGGACCGGGCGCTCGGGTGTCGAACGCTATGCCGAAGACTGGCTGCGTGGTGAGGCGGGCTTCCGCAAGCTTGAGACCAATGCCGCAGGTCGTATCATTCGCGAGTTTGATGACCCAAGCCTGGCGCCGAAAGCCGGACGGGATCTGTACCTGACGGTGGATGCGGAGCTTCAAAAATTCGCGATCGACCGGTTTGGTGAAGAAAGCGGCGCGGCTGTGGTGCTCGATATCGAAACAGGGGATATCCTGGCCTTCGTCTCGACGCCGGCATTTGACCCCAACGATTTCGTCAACGGTATCTCATCCAAGGACTATGCGCTCCTGCGTGATGATGTGGAGTATTCGCCGCTGTATCACAAAGCCTATGACGGCACCTATCCTCCAGGATCGACGTTCAAAATGGTCGTTGCGGCGGCGGCGTTGGAAGCTGGCGTCATCAATCCGAACGAACGCGTTTATTGTCCGGGCCATTACCGGTTCGGCAACAATACGTGGCATTGCTGGAAAAAACGCGGGCACGGATCGGTCAATATGCACTGGGCCATCAAAGGTTCGTGCGACGTCTATTTCTATGAGATCGCCAAGCGGATGGGGATCGAAACGCTCGCCGATATGGGGCGGCGCTTTGGCTTCGGGCAGCGTTGGGAACTCGGCCTGACCGGCGGTCGCAGCGGTGTCATGCCCGACGATGCGTGGAAACGCGCAGCGCGCGGAGAGCCCTGGTATGAGGGCGAAACCCTGAATATTGGTATTGGCCAGGGGCAGGTCGCGACGTCGCCTTTGCAGCTGGCGGTGATGACGGCGCGCATTGCCGCCGAAGGCAAGATCGTGACCCCGCGCATAATTGGTGATGGTCCTCGCCCGGATGCCGATATCCCATTCGATGAGCCACTCGATGCGGAAATCATGCAGCGCATGAAAGCGGGCATGTATGGCGTGACCTCAGAAGCGGGCGGAACGGCGCTCCGGTCAGGCGACCTTGGACTTGGCGGTCCGCGCCTCGCAGGAAAAACCGGTACGTCACAAGTGCGACGAATTTCAGCCGCTGAACGTGCCTCCGGTATTCTCAAGGGCGACAACATTGCCCGCCGCTTGCGTGACCACGCCTTGTTTGTGGCGTACGCGCCGCACGACGATCCGAAATATGCGATCTCCGTCGTGGTGGAGCACGGGGAAGGTGGCTCGAAAGCAGCTGCCCCTGTTGCGCGGGACATCATGGCTGAAGCGCTGCGCATCGATGCCCGGCGCACACCATCATACATTCGCACTGCATCGACTGGCAGCGCCTCCGGCTCAGGCAGCGGAGCACGCTGATCATGGCCACGATGCGCGCCAGTTCGCTCGATTTTTCGCGGAGATCGCTGTGGACGCAGCTGGGATCTTTGCCCTGGGGGCTCATCCTTCTGATCTGCGCCATGGGCATGATTGGTGTCGCGATTCTGCATTCGGCAACCTTCACCAATCCCCAGGAGGCCGGTTTGCCGATGCGGCAGGCGACTCGGTTTGGCATTGCGCTTGGGGTTCTGCTCGTGGTTGGCCTCGTCCCCTTACGGTGGTGGTTCTGGGCGGCGTGGCCAAGCTATCTGGCGACGCTGGTGCTTCTGGTCGCGGTCGAGTTTTTCGGGACGACCGGCGGCGGCGCGCAGCGCTGGGTTCAGATCGGCCCGATCGGCGTGCAGCCGTCTGAATTCATGAAGGTCACACTGACACTGGCGCTAGCCGCCTATTATCATAAGCGCTGGAGCGATTTTTCAGGTGGGTTCATGATTCACTTGCCGGCCCTGGCGCTGATCGCTTTGCCAGCGGCTTTGATCTTCAGGCAACCGGATTTTGGGACCACGCTGGCGCTCTTCGCTTCCGGAGGCATCCTGATCTTTCTCGCCGGGCTTTGGTGGCGTGTGATCATGGCGCTGGGGGTTGCCGCGATCGCCAGCGTTCCAGCCATCTATTTCTTCGTGCTGCAGGATTATCAGCGCGAGCGGGTCGACACCTATGTGGCCCAGCTCACCGGGCAATCGGTCAATGTCATGGATGATGGGTACCAGATCGAGCAGGCGAAAATTGCCATTGGGTCGGGTGGCTGGACGGGCAAGGGATATATGGAAGGCACGCAGTCGCAGCTGGACTATATTCCGGAGCAACATACCGATTTCATTCTGACCGTGCTGGCTGAGGAATTTGGCTTCCTGGTCACAAGCGGGGTCCTCATCCTCTGGATGGTGATCCTCGGGCTTGGGCTCGCCATCGCCTTGAGGGCGGCGAGCCTGTTTGCCCGATTTGCCGCCGCGGGGGCGGTGGCGACCGTCGCCTTCTACATTTTGTTTAATGTTGCCATGGTCTTAGGGCTGGTTCCTGTGGTTGGGGTTCCGCTGCCGCTGCTGTCTTATGGAGGCACAGTGATGATCACGACGGCCGGGTGTTTCGGCCTGATCTGCGCCGCGCATCTCGGCCGCAATGAGCCACTCAACACAGGCGCCTGACCCGAAAACTCTGGTCCGGTCTGATCATCCCTCAAAAGCCAGCAATTACGTTGATTTTTGCTCCGCGATAGCTAGTGTCGCGACAAAATCATTCCCTGGGAGGAGAGTTTAATGGCAGCGATCGGTCGTAAGACAGATACGTGGGGTTCGCGATTTGGATTCATCATGGCGGCGGTTGGATCTTCCGTCGGCCTCGGCAATTTCTGGCGGTTTCCATACACGGCTGGCGAAAACGGGGGCGGGGCGTTCATCGTCATTTACCTGCTCTGCGTCCTGCTGGTCGGACTACCGCTCCTCATGGCGGAATACGGTATGGGGCGAAAATCTGGTATGTCAGCGATTGAAGGCGTGGAATCCCTCGCCCGCGCCGAAAGTAAAAGCGGGAATTGGGGCGTCGTCGGTTGGGTGGGCTCACTCACCGCCTTCTTCATCCTGACCTTCTATATGGTCATCTCGGTCTGGCTCATTGCCTTCCTGTTGCAAGCGCCAACCGGGAAATTTGAGGGTATGGACGCTGCGGCGTCGGCGACAAACTTTGTCGATACGATTGGTCAAGGTGAAGACGGGACGTCCCGCAAGTGGGGCATTCTGGGACTGTTATTCCTGTTCCTGGTCGCCAATGTCATCGTTGTTGGCCGGGGCGTGAAAGGCGGACTCGAGAGAGTCGCGACCATCCTCATGCCAGCCTTCTTCATCATGCTCCTCGTTGTGGTCGGGTTTGCGGTCACTCAAGGAGATGTTGGCCAGACGGCGGCGTTCCTGTTTGAGCCGAAATGGGAAGACGTAGGCTTCAAGACATTCCTGTCAGCGCTTGGCCAGGCCTTCTTCTCGATTGGTGTCGGGGTAGGCCTTATGATCACTTATGGCGCTTATCTGGACAGCCAGACAAACATACCGCGATCGTCAGCCATCGTTGTCACAGCCGATACGTTCGTGGCGCTGATTGCCGGATTTGCCATCTTCCCGATCGTCTTCGCAGCAGGGCTTGATCCGGCGAGCGGCCCGAGCCTGTTCTTCATCTCCATGCCGGTTGCCTTTGGCGGTGTTGAGGGCGGCACGATTTTCGCGACGGTATTCTTTGCGCTGGCTTTGTTTGCGGCCTTCACTTCGTCGATTTCGCTGATGGAAGTCGGTGTGTCATGGCTTGAAGAGCGTCAGGGCGTCACCCGTTTCGGGGCCGCGCTCGGCGTCGGGTTTGTCTTGTGGATGATTGGTGCAGCCTATGTGTTCTCGCTCGAATATCTCGACTTCGTCGACTTCATGACGGAAGGCTTGCTGCTGCCGCTGGGCGGACTGCTGATTGCGGTATTTGCCGGCTGGATCATCAGCCGCAACATGCTGACGACAGAGCTTGGAGAAGGCAACGTGATGAACATCTGGCGGTTCCTGATCCGCTGGTTCGTGCCGCCCTTCGTCGCGTTCGTTCTGGTCTTCGGATTCCTGGACAAGATTCAGGATCAGTACCAGGTGCAACTGCCTGGCTTCCTGACCGCGCTGCTCGGCCCGAACAGCTAGCACCGGCAAGAACGTCGAACATCAAAAACCCCGCCTCGGTCAGAGGCGGGGTTTTCCTTTTTGCGGTTGAACCGCTTACTCGATTGGCGAGAGCAGCTCTGGTGCGGTGACCAGCTGACGGACGCCGTGCGACTTGGTCTCGTTGAAGACATTGCCGTCTTCCGCCCACTTGTGCAGCGAGTTGATGTCCAGCTTGGCGCACTGAGGACGCACGTTCCAGGTGACCTGCGCCGGCGAGCACACAGCTTGCATATAGCTCGGTCCGGTGGTTGATCCGCGGAAGCTGACCGGGGTTCCGGTGTCGGACGGGATCATGCCAGCCTGATAGAAGCCACCTTTTTCATCAACCACGGAGGCCATCTCAGTGAAGTCGAGCGCGTTTGGATCATTGACGACCAGGAAGGTCTGCGCCTCAACGCGCAGGAGCGGATCGGTGCAAGTCTCCGGCACACATGCGCCCAGGCCTTCGCCCGGCGTAGCGTCGCAGGTTGTGTGGACCCAATGCACTTCAATAGTCTGACCCGGTACGACGCCTTGATAGGCACCCTCGGCTGGCATCAATTCAGCGTCTGTGAGATCTGCCGTGGCGTTACATGCATAGCCGCCATTGTCGGAGGCGTCGACGAATATGCTAAAGCCCGGGCCTTTATGTTCGGCGTTTGTGTGCGTGTGAATGTTGCACAGGTTCATCGACGAGGCTGGTGGCGCGGTCGGGAAGGTGACGGTGTTCAAACCGGCCACGTTTGAAATGTCCCGCGGCGTTTGTGGTCCCATGCCGACGCAGAGTTCAGGCGCTGCGTCTGCCATCGCTTCTTCGACGACTTCTTCTACCGCTTCGACGGTTTCGGTCACCTCGGCGGTTACGTCTTCTTCAACCGTATCGGTCGAGCTCGTATTGGCGCAGGCTGCGAGCACGGTCCCCGCCGCAGCAGCTAGAAATAGGTTTTTCATATGAATGTCACTCCCAAGTTTGACCTCAGAGAGATGGTTCGTTCGCGCCGTTTGGCGAATAAAATCTGGTTATGCGTTTGATAGCCTTGGGCTATTTTCCTGAACGACACGATAGGTTGTTCGAAAAACCTAGGGTTTGAAACGGCGGGCGAATTCTCGCGTCGCGCGGATCAGCTTATCGACAATTCCCGGCTCGAGGCTGGAATGCCCTGCGTTCCCAATAATGTGAAGATCCGCATTGGGCCAAGCTTTCTTCAATCCCCAGGCGGTCGATAAAGGCGTGACCACATCATAGCGACCATGAACGATGATGCCGGGCGTATCGCCAAGTTTTTGAGCAACCTGTTCGAGCAACCAGCCATCTTTTTCAAAGAAGCCCTTATTATAGAAGAAGTGGCATTCGATGCGGGCAAAGGCATCGGCGAAGTCGTCCTCTTCGAACCGTTTCGGACGGCTCGTGGGGCCTTGAATGGTAATGGTCTCACCCTCCCAACAGGCCCACGCCCTGGCAGCCGCGCGCCGCTCAGCTTTGTTTGTTCCGGTCAGGCGACTGTGAAACGCTTCGAGCAGATCATGCCGTTCATTTTCCGGGATCGGCGCGACGTAGCGATCATAAGCGTCCGGGAACAGGCGGCTTGCGCCTTCCTGATAGAACCAGCGGATTTCTCGATCGGTCAGCAGGAAAATTCCGCGAAGAATCAATCCGAGCACACGCTCGGTGTGGGTGACCGCATAAGCGAGGGCGAGCGTTGAGCCCCAGGACCCACCAAACAGAACCCATTTATCAATCCCGAGATGCTCGCGGATGGTCTCAATATCGTCGACCAGGCTCCAGGTATCGTTTTCGCGCAGTTCAGAGTGCGGAGTCGATTTTCCGCAACCGCGCTGGTCCATCAGGATGATGCGATATTGAGTGGGATCGAAAAAGCGTCGCATTTCCGGGCTGGAGCCACCCCCTGGGCCGCCATGAATGCCGATGACAGGCAGGCCGTCGGGATTGCCCGATTCCTCCCAATAGATCTCATGCAAATCGCTGACGCGAAGATAGCCCGTTCGTCGCGCTTCAACAGGTGGATATAGTTTCAGCATTTTGTGCCTTTGTTCACGACCTCTTCACCTATCGATTGTTAACTTCTGAATAAAGGGTATGGACGGCGTTTTTCTCATCTGTATGTGTCATTACAGGTGAGGCTTTAGTTTTGTTAGGTGTGCAGCCCCATGCGTAGTGTGTTGCTTTCAGTTCTTTTGACGTCAAGCCTTGGCGCGTGCGCAACTGTTTCGATGGTGTCGTCGGAAGCCGTTGTCGAAACTGGACTTTCCACCCAACAAAGCAGCCTTCGTGAAGTCTCCGACGCCTATACTGACATGGCCGAGCGCGAGAAATGGGTCGCCAAGAGCGGCGGCCTGCTCGGATTCGCGCGCGTGCTGATGGATGGCGCTTCGGACGGTGATGCGACGCCGGTGATGAAATATACCGACGATTTGCAGTCCGCCAGCGGGTCACGGTCGCAGCAGGTTCTGCAACTCCGCGGCGATATTGAGAGCGCCACACACGGCCTGAACGTGGCGACGATGGAAGCCGAAAAGTTGTTCGGTGCAGACCTAACGGCAAAGCGTTTGCGGGCAGACCTTGTCAGCTATGAGAGCGCTTTGGTCACCGCCAAGAAAGCGCGCCGGACTTTTGTTGGCGCGCTTGCGAAATACGAGGCGGAAGAGCTGGAAGGCGCGTCTGACGCACTGACCGCTTTTGATGATAGTATCGACAGTGCCAGCGATGCGGCCGACAAGCTCGCTGATTATGCCGCCGACCGCAAACGCAGCGAAGCGACGTCCTGACACTGCCCGCTCAGCGGATACCCATCATAGTTTCATAAAGCTGCGATTGATCTGCCACGCGTTTTCCATGATTTTGGCAAGGTGTTCGGTCCGCGTGCGCACGACTTCCGGTGTCCATGCCACCTTGTCCCTGATATCTCGGGTGAGGGCGAATTCCGGTTCGCCATCGGCGAAGTAAAGCGCTTTCTTCTCGTCAAAGGATAGATTGTCGGCCTTCTGGTTCGTCGACTGGGACAGCAGCGCGAAATTACCAATAGTGTCGACCAGGTCGCGGTGCACAGCCGTGTTTGGCCAGGCATTGCGCCAGAGAGAGTCTTCCGGGATGTTCCTTGGCAGGACATGCTCAACGGTCGCGCCATCATCGGGACCGAGCGCCTTGCCCCCGTCGATTTCAGCATTCATGCGAAGCGCAATCCCCCGACGCTGCGCAAAGGCACCGAAGCGGCTGCGCAGCCGACTGGAAATCTCGCGGCGCTCTTCACGCGACAGCGCGAGCGGACCGCTTTCTGACAAAAGCGCGCGGGGATTGTCCGCACTGTCGGCAATCTTCTGGTATCGTCTTTGCCTGCTGCGCTGGTCGGTAATCGCCAGCATTGAGGCGTAAGCGAACCGCTCCAGACTCTTGAAGAAGACGTAGGCGTTCTCGGGACTGTTATTGTGGTTGACCAGGAATTTCAGCGCAGGGGCGCGCCACAATTGATGATCAATCAGGCGCAAATGGTTCAGGCACTCGGTGACCTGAGGCGTCATGTTTCCGAACTGCCCCTCACCGGTGGAGATGGTCACATATGCATCGACATAGGCAGGCAACTCCTTAGCGAGAAATTCTCGCGTCCCCCCGGAGGAACGATTGATTACGGCCTTGCGAAATTCGCTGGCGCCTTTCTTGGTTTTTCGAGCGTAGAGCGTGCTGATCTGATTGAGCAGATCATCAAACCCGGATCCGCTGAGACGCGATTCATGTTCGGACCATTCGCGAGAAAAAGCGTCCGCTTCGTCTTGCGAGAGGGAGGCGTTCTCCAGCAGGTCGGTCTTGATGATGTCGTGGCTGTTCGGCGCTTTGCCGCGCGTATTGAGCACGCGAAACACATTGTATCCGCCGTCCCAGTCTTCGACGACCACTTTGACCAGCGAGATTCGATTGCGGATCGTATCCGCCAACTCTCGCTGCGCTTCCGGCGACATGTTCCGGATGGTGCGGGTAAAGTTTTCCAGGTTGCGCGTCATGCGCCGCTGGCTCTCGCTATCATTCGGCTCGACATCGCGGGTCAGTGACGCGCCGCGATTCTGAATTGCTTCTCGCAGATAAGGGCCATCAATGTGATTGAGTGAGATCCGCCAGGTCGGGGCGCCCTTGCCATTATTGTCATCTGCGATGAGCGCGTGGATTTGTTCCTTGCGCACATCATCGGTTTCCATGTCGCGGAGGACGGACAGTAAAATGGTCAGTGTAGTGAGTCTTTGCTGACCATCGACAATGAGGAAGCGTCCCGAGGCTTCCTTCACCAGGACAATCGCGCCGATAAAATGGTTCTCCGAGCTTTCGCTTGCGTCCCGAAGATCACTCAACAATGCGTCCGCCTCGGAATTCTCCCAGGAATAGCTGCGCTGGTACGGTGGCATCGCCATTTCTGTGCCATTGCACAAAAGGTCTGCAAGCGTACTTTCCTGCGCACGAAGGCCTTGTGTCATCTGTTTTAAACTCTCTATTGTCCCCACAATCCAAGAGACAGCACTAGTCACGCAGGGACGGCCCATCAATTGAAACCGGCAGCGACTCCCTCCGGTTTCGAACAATAGTAGCGAAGAGGTCACACGAGAGATGAAATGGGCAACAGTCAGACAAGAACAGCGCTCGTTTGCCGGCTTGGTGCGCGATGACGGCGTTCACCTGGTTGCTGAATCCGATCTCAGTCAAATTCTGCACGACTTGCCAGAAGCAGCCGCGCGGGCCGGTGAAGCCGGACGTGTCGCGCTTGATCAGGTTGAGCTCTTACCGCCCATTCCGAGGCCGCGGAAAATCCTCGGCATCGGCGTGAACTATGCAGCGCACGCGAAAGAATCGGTCACCTTCGTGAAGAATCCGACGTCCAAGGTGCAGAAATGGTTCAACAAGCAAGCGACGGGTGCGAATGGACCTTATAGTAATGTGGATCTGCCGGTTGTGTCTGATCAGCTCGATTATGAGGCTGAGCTGGTGGTGATTATCGGAAGGACCGGGCGCCATGTGCCGGAAGATCGCGCCATGGAAATGGTTGCGGGGTTCTGTTGTGGTTGCGACTTTTCGGTGCGCGACTGGCAGCGCGCCAGCCCAACAATGATCATGGGGAAGGGCTTCGACACGCATGCCCCTTTTGGGCCCTACCTGGTGACGCCGGATGAGGTAAGCGGTCTCTCATCGCTGCGTGTGCGCGGATTTGTAAATGGCGAGCTGCGCCAGACCGGGCATGTCCGCGACATGAGCTTCTCCATCGAGCAACAGATCGCTCACCTGACGGCGGCTTTCACGCTGGAGCCAGGTGATGTCATATTTACCGGAACACCCGCCGGGGTCGGTGCGGGATTTGATCCGCCAAAATGGTTGAAGGCAGGCGACCGGGTCCGCATCGAAATCGATCAGCTTGGACACATCGAAAATGAGATCGTGGCTGAGCAAAAACGCACTGTGCTGAGATAAAGAGTCCGGCTAAGACCTTGCCCATGCGGTTAAGACAACGATTTGCGATCGGACTCCTCGGCGCCATGGCGGCTTGCGCAGCGCCTGTGCCAGACAACCCGTCCGAAGGTCTGAGTATCGCGCCTCGGGATTTTGTATTGCTTCCTTGCGGTCCCGCCAGATCGGACCAGCCTTGCGCGCTGGTCGCTGCCGGTGGAAAGCGGGTCCTGTTCGGAGCCCCTGCGGGGGTTGCGGCCAGTCTGTCCGAGGCGGATCTGCGCCAGTTGGACAGTGTCGTGCTGTTTTCTCTTCGGGCGAGGGATCTTGAGGGCGTTGATGAGATTCGTAATGAAAGCTGGCGCGCGGGCCGGGATACGCCACTGCTCACGATTGGTCCGCGCGGTGTGCTGGTTCTCGTCGACGGGATCAATAAGGCATTTGAGCAGGCTGACGCGCTGCGTATCGTTGAGCAGGGAATTCCCCCCGGCGGTTATGATGCCGCCATTCTGACCGGTCGCGAAGCCGGGCGAGGGGAGACTGTGTTCGACACGGGAGATGTTCGAGTCAGGCGCATCGCTGGCGGCTACCGTATCTCATATGAAGATCGAGCTGCTGTGGATCTGATCCCTTGCGACGCAACCGGCGCGGACGTGACGACTCCTGATGCTGCCAATGTGCAAGTCAGCGTAATCTGCGAGGGTTCTGAGCCGGACCTTGCCTGGCCTTTGACCGCCCCCCATTTTGTCGTTCGACAGGCGTCTGCAAATTAGCTGAAAATCTGTTGGCCGAAAAAGCAACGGGGTCCCACCTGCGTAGGACCCCGGTCTCCCCCGAGACGCCCCCATCCGGTCAAACAATGACCGTGGACCGTGGGTGTTTCGGGATTTGAACCCTTGAGTACGGAGCGTGGCCGACGCTGTCAAACCTGCTCATGTCAGAAAAGTCATGAAACTCGAAAAAGTCTGAACCGGTGTGGCAAGGACGCCACGGTGCAGCTTGACGCGCCTTCAAAATAAAGATAGTTAGACAACTAACAATTAAGTTTGGAGCAGCAAAATGATCTCAAGACGGGCGATACTCAAGACAGCTGGCGCGAGCGCCGTGGTGCTCGGAGCAGGCGTAGGTGGGGCAGCGGTTTATGCTCACGGCCCGGGCATGGCGAAAGCGCGTGCGCCCTGGTCGGAGGCTGGAAAGAGTTTTGGAGACCCGCGCATCGACGCGCTCGCCTATGCGATCCTCGCGCCCAATCCACACAACCGCCAACCCTGGATGTTCGAGCTGATCGGGGATGACCAGATCGATGTCCGCATTGATCTCGATAAACGCCTACCAGAGACAGATCCGTTCGATCGGCAAATCACGATCGGGTTTGGCTGCATGCTGGAGCTGCTGAGTATGGCGGCGGCTGAGCGTGGGTTCCGGGCCAAGATCGTTCCGTTTCCTGATGGTGAGCCACAGCCTCGCCTGTCTGAGGCGCGCATAGCGCAAGTCACGTTCCTCCCGGACGCAAGTGCGCCGAAAGACCCATTGTTTGAGTCCGTGCTGATGCGCCGCTCAACCAAAGAACCCTATGACACATCGAAAAGAGTCGACGCCGACGCTCTGAAGAAAGTGCTCGCTGCCAAAACCGGGTCGATGGAGCTCGGAGGGACAATTGATCCCGATGAGATCAAGGCTCTCACGGACCTCGCCTGGCTTGGCTGGATGATTGAATATGAGACCGATCAGACCCGCAGGGAGAGCATCGATCTGATGCGCATCGGAAATCGCGCGGTTATCAAGAATCCGGACGGCATCGATATGGGCGGCGTGCAGATGGGACTGTTCAAGATGACCGGCATCGTCAGCCATGAAGGCCTGAACCAGAAGGGTAGCCAAGCTTACAATATCGGCATCGATATGTATCGCGAGATCATTCACTCTGCGATGGGATTTGCCTGGATCACGGCGAGCGAAAATACACGCCTCAGTCAGATTGACGCCGGACGGAACTGGGTGCGGATGAACCTCGCGGCGCAACAAATCGGGTTGTGCATTCATCCGCTCAGTCAGGTGTTGCAGGAATTCCCGGAAATGGCGGAGCCGTATCAGACGGTTCACGCGAAGCTTGGGGTGGAGGAGGGCGTCATCCACATGTTCGGCCGGCTCGGCTACACCAGGTTTCCAGCCGCCAGCCCGCGTTGGCCTTTCGAGAGCAAGCTGATAAACAGCTGAGCATGAAAGATTCGACCCCCGGCGCATTGGTGTTCGCGCTATTCAATGAGATTGGAATTATCGATCAGCTGGCAACAGCGCGGTTCGCCCGCGTGCTGGCACCTGATCTCAATCCGTCCGAGTTCAGCGTGCTCAATCATTTCGTGCGATTGCCCGGTGAGAAATCACCGACTCGGCTGGCAAAAGCCTTTCAGATGACCAAGCCGTCCATGACCGCCATTCTAAGCAAGCTTGAGCGCAAGGGCTATGTCGCGATCAAGGGAAGCGAGGATGATCGCCGCCGGAAAATTGTGACGATAACGAGTTCGGGCAAAGCCGCACGCGAGCGAGGTGTGAACGCGGTTGCGCCGCTTGCGGAGATTGTCCTGCAGAATCAGGACATCTCGCAACTGGAGAAAATCCTGCCCACAGTGCAAGCGTTGCGCGAATTCCTCGATGCAGAAAGAAATGCAGTGGATGGATTAACCTGATCCCTTGGCAGGGGGTGCAAATCAGCCCTATTGCTACCAATTCGTTAACG
>JANSXJ010000177.1 GCA_024743015.1 Hyphomonas sp.
CTGGATGGTCAGGCGCTGCCATTGAGGACCTTCCGTGACGAAGTCGAGGTCAATGTCTCCCGGATTGGTCAGGCGATCGCAATTGCGAAGTCTGTCAGCCCGATCACGGTTGTTGCGGGAGGGATCGGGTCTCTGCTCGCCGGACTATTCGGATTTGTCGGGTTTTTCCGCCGCCGCTAATCGCCTGAATGTGACAGGTGTGATCTAGGCAAACCTGCTTTTGTCTGAAACAAAGTTGATTGCAAACATAACTTTATTCACCAGGAGAGCCTTTATGCGCTTGAACCGACTATTCGCCGGAACCGCGATTGCTTTCGCGCTCGCTTTATCTGCTTGCGGAGGCGGCGGTGGAGACGATGACACGCTCACGCTGCGTCGGGGAATCTCTGCCAAAGTCGACACGCTCGATCCTCACCGGTCTTCGGCCGCCTGGGAGAACATTATCATTGGCGACATGTTCCTCGGTCTCACGCAACACACTGCAGACGGGCAGGTTATTCCTGCGATGGCGGAAAGCTGGACGACGTCTGATGATGGTCTGATCTGGACGTTCAATCTACGCGATACGACCTGGTCGGATGGGACGCCATTGACGGCAGAGGACTTCGTCTACGCGCTGCGCCGGATCCAGGACCCGGCCATTGCCTCGCAATATTCTTCGCTGCTCTACATCATCAAGAATGCGCAGGCCCTCAATGAAGCGCGTATCGAGCCTGAGGAGCTTGGCGTTCGTGCGATCGATGACCGGACGCTCGAGATTACGCTCGAACAACCTGCGCCCTACCTGCTTGGACTTCTGACGCATTACACCACGTATCCGGTACCGCGGCATATTGTGGAACAGTATGGCGAGGCCTGGGTGCAGCCGGAGAACATTGAAGTAAACGGGCCCTACAAGCTGGTTTACTGGGTCACGGGTGACCAGCTGGTGGTTGAGAAAAACCCTGCTTTCTACGAAGCTGATTCGCTCTGCTTTGAGCGTGTGAGCTATTTCGAACTTGAAGATCTCGCCGCTGTTGAGCGCCGGATCGAAGCAGGTGAGCTCGACATCAACAATGCCTTTGATGGCGGACGCAAAGCCGAGCTGGATCGCCGCCTGCCCGGGTGGGCACGAACAACCCCGGGCCTGCTGACCACCTATTGGAGCTTCAATTCCAGCGAGCCACCATTTGACGATATCCGTGTCCGTAAGGCGCTCTCAATGGCGTTGGACCGTGAATACCTGGTCGAGAATGTGCTAACGCCGGGCTTCGTGCCGGCCTATAGCTTTGTGCCGCCAGGGATCAACAATTACGACACCGATCGCCCGGAAGTTTCGTGGAAATCGCTGAGTCGCCCAGAGCGACTCGTAGAAGCGCGGGCGCTTCTGGAAGACGCAGGGTATGGTCCTGACAATCCATTACGCTTCGAGTTCAAGCACCGCTCAACCGATGACAATCCGAAAGCGGCCCCGGTTGCGCAGTCCAACTGGAACGAGATCGCGCCATGGGTCGACGCTCAGATCCTGCGCCAGGACACGAAAGTGCTCTACTCCGATCTTCGCCAGAGCAATTTTGAAGTTTCCGATGGTGCGTGGCTGGCTGACTATAATGACCCGCTGAACTTCCTCTATCTTCTGGACAGCGATACTGGACAGCAGAATTACGGAAACTACGCCAATCCGGAATTTGATCGCCTGCTCGAAGCGGCGAGCCAGGAACGTGACCTCCAGGCCCGCGCGGCCCTGTTTGCACAGGCTGAGAAGATTATGCTGGAAGACCATCCGATCACGCCGATGTGGTTCCAGGTGACCAAGAACCTGGTTGATCCAACTCTCCAAGGCTGGGCCGAAAACGCGGAAGACAATCACCGATCCCGTTGGTTGTGCCCAGCGCCAGAGGCGGCAGAACCGGACGCCGAAACGACGGAATAGGGACAGACTCGGGGGAGGATCATGTCCGTAGAACTCGAAATTGCGGGCGCCGCGTCAGTCGGCGCCCTCACAACCCGGCAATCGGCTGACCTCAGCGGAGAGCCCTGCCGCAATTGCGGCGCGAACGTCGAAGCGAAATACTGCCCCCAATGCGGTCAGCTCGCTGCGAGTTTCCATCGCCCGATCTGGACCCTGGTGGGCGAAACCATCTCGGATACGTTCACGCTGGATGGACGGCTGGCCCGCACCCTTCCGGTTTTACTGTTTCGACCCGGGCGGCTGACGCGAAATTACACAGAAGGAAAGCGTGCGCGCTATGTGCCGCCCTTCCGCATGTTCCTGCTTGCCAGCCTTTTATTCTATCTCATGCTGTTCACGCTTGTAACACCCGGTCAGTGGATCAACACGATTGACACCGATACGCGATCTGAAATCGAGCAAAGCTTGAACGAAGGCATGGACCTGTCGGACATGGACGAGACGACGCGTGCGCAGCTCTCAGAAGCGAACATCGATCTGAGAACGGCGGAGGCGTATCAAAACGAAATCGAAGCTCAAGTCGCCAATGTCCTTGACCATCCTGACCAGTTCGGAGCCGAAGTTGAGAAATGGCTACCGCGCCTCAGTATCCTTATGGTCCCGCTCACCATCATTGCACTTGTCTTGCTGCACGCGTGGCGCCGGAAACTGTTTGTCTATGATCACGCTGTTCACGCGCTGCACCTGCATTCCTGGATCTATCTGACCGGCGCATTCATGATGTTCGCCGGACCCGTGCTGCCCGGGATCGCATTCTGGCTCTATGGGATCGGCTTTTTTGTTTATCTCTGGCGCAGCCTGATGGTTGCGGGAGGATCGGGCATCATGATGTCGGGGCTCAGAACATTCTTGATCTTTTTATTCTGGTCGAGCGTGACCCTGGCGATTGTGCTTGCGACGTTGATCGTGAGCGGCCTCTCTGTTCAAGCCTGACCTGGCCGTTATGCGCAATCGACCCATTCCCAAGATCGCAGAAGATCAAAAGTCGTTCGTGCGTAGCCTCGTTCTCTATGAAGATGAGATCGTGCTCGCCTTTAACAAACCATCCGGGCTGGCCGTGCAGACCCGCGGCAATCGTGGCACCTCGCTTGATCACCTGTTGTGGACGTTCGCTCGATCGAACGGCAAACGCCCGCAACTGGTGCACCGAATAGACGCGGGAACCTCTGGTCTCATCCTGGCAGGCAAGACCAAACCTGCCATCGCAGCGTTGTCGACGGAGTTTGCTGAACGCCGGGTACAGAAACGTTACCTCGCTTTGGTGTCTGGCGATTTACCCGCCGAGGATGAAGGTGTTTGCGACATACCCCTTCTCAAGAAAGAGAGAAGCGTCATCCCGGGCCAGGTCGGGGCCGGGGCAGATGCGGCGCGCACGGTGTGGCGGGTGCTAAGTCGGTCAGGCGGCTACGGCCTGATCGAAGCGCGACCGGAAACGGGGCGCATGCATCAGATCCGTGCGCACCTGGCAGCGATGGGCAGTCCGATCCTTGGCGATGTTATTTATGGTCACCGCGGCGACGAAGCGGCGCGGCTGATGCTGCATGCGTCTGGGTTGGAGATTGTGCTTCCCGACAAAAAGAAACTGGCGCTCGAGGCGCCAGTTCCAGTTGAGTTTGAAAATAAGCGGATTGAGCTGGCGCTCTAACTGGCCCCGGGGATCGGGATCTGCGCCGGTGCGCCGGGCCCCAATGGGAAGCCCAGATATAGCCAGAACATTATCAGGGCCACGCCGGTGATCAGCATCCAGATCGAATAAGGGATCATCATCGCGGTCAGGCTGCCAAGTCCAAAGTCTTTCTTCCAGCGCTGGGCGAACACCAGAATGAGCGGGAAATAGACCATCAGCGGTGTAATGATATTGGTCGCACCATCGCCAACACGGTAGGCCGCGGTCGCTCCATCCGGACTGATCCCGACCAGCATCAGCATCGGCACGAGGACCGGCGCGAGCAGCGCCCATTTCGCACTCGCTGATCCGACGAACAGGTTCAGCACTGCTGAAAACACGACGATCAGTCCGAGGATTAGCGGCAGCACAATCGCGTCTGGCAGGACCCCCGCTTCCTTGATCCCATTGATCGCATCGGCGCCGTGAACAGCGCTGATCAGGCCAAGATTGGACCAACCGAACATGGCTACAAAGTGCGCAGCAGCAAAGGCAAGCACGAGGTAATAGCCCATGTCTTTCATGCCCTCCGCCATCAGGGCGACCAGGTCTTTGTGATTGTTGATTGTTTTCGCGGCGGCGCCATAGGCCCAGCCTGCGGCCAGGAAGATGACCAGGAACGCTGCCACCATCGATTTGAAGAAAGGCTCAAGGTGATTGTACCATTCGGCATTCGCCACCCCGGTCATACACGCCGCTTCGGCTTTGCCCTTGGCCAGACAGTTCGCCAACAATTCGCTATCATCATACCAGAGGGGTGCGTTGGGGATGATGGTCATGATCGTCCAGAGAAGTCCCACTCCGACGATCGCCAGCCCTGCATTACGAAGTCCGCGTTTTTGCTCATCCGTTAGGGCTTCATTCTCCGATCCATAGCTTTGCATATCGCTTCCGGCATCGGGTACCCATTTGCCAAGGCGGGGTTCAATGATGCGGTCGGTAACGTACCAGATCACCGGCAGATAGATGAACAAAAGCGCCGATATGAAATACCAGTTCCCGGCAAAATTTACGCTCCAACCACCATCAATACTACTCGCGGCATAAGCGCTCTCGGTGATGCCGAAGAGTAGGGCGTCGAGCTGTCCCGGCGCAATATTGGCCGAGAACCCGCCGGAAACCCCTGCGAAGGCCGCTGTGATCCCCGCGAGCGGATGACGTCCAGCGGAGGCGAAGATAATCGCGGCAAGCGGGATCATGACGACATAACCTGCATCAGCGGCGTGGTTGGACAGCATAGCGATCAGCGCGACGAGCGGTGTCAGCAAGGCTTGAGGCGCGTTTCGAACAGCCCCTCGAATGGCGCTGCCGAATAGACCGGATCGTTCAGCCACGCCGGCGCCCAACATGACGACAAGAACGTAGCCCAGAGGATGGAAGTGGGTGAACGTTTCCGGCATTTTGACCCAAAGCTTCTCAATGTTCTGAGGCGCGAAGAGGCTAACCGCTTCTTCCAGTTTAGGGTTGCCAGCCTGGTCCGTCAGTGTCGGGTGAAAGGCTGAAACGCCTAGCCAGACACAGATTTGGGATATGACCATCAACAAGATAATCAGATAGAAGAAAATAAAGACCGGGTCGGGTAATTTATTTCCCGTTTTCTCGACCCAGCCGAGAAAGCCTTTTGTCTCTGCCTGTGTGGCGGCCTCTGCCATGCCCATCTCTCCCAGTTATTTAGACGATGCATCCGATCTAGACCGGGGGGGTGCAGCTGGCAATCATGCCAGTGCAACGCCCGGGGGTCTGTCAGTATTTTGTGTGCTCTTCACAAAACAGATGAATGCCGTAAGCCTGAATACACACACAGAAAGAGGGGCCTTTCCAAATGACACCAATCTATGTGGTTCTCGGCATCCTCGTTGTCCTGCTCGCCTTTGTGATCATTCTGTTCAACCAGTTGATCGGAAAGCGGAACATGGTCGATAATGGCTGGGCAGATATTGATGTTCAGCTGAAACGGCGCTCGGATCTGATTCCGCAACTGGTCACGACGGTTCAGGCCTATGCCAGTCATGAGCGGCAATTGTTCGAGGATGTCATCATGAAACGCAACGCGGCCCTTCAGGCAGGGGATCATCCCGGCACGCGTGGGTCCAAGGAAAGCGCACTCGCCGCGCCCGTCGGAAAGCTCTTGGCCCTTGCGGAAGACTATCCCGACCTTAAAGCCAACGAGAATTTCAAAGAGCTACAAACCGAACTCGCGGCGACAGAGAACAAGATCGAAATGGCGCGTCGCTTCTATAATGGTGCCGTGCGGGAAATGAATGTTGCGGTTGAGAGCTTCCCCGGAAATCTCATAGCTGGAATGTTTGGGTTCGCTCGTCGGCACTTCTTCGAAATCGAAATGAGCGATCGCGCCAATCCGGAGATTGACCTTGGCGGGGCAGCCTGATGCTGGGACTGGCTCGACTGATTATACTCTGCTGCGCGGCGTTGTTCGTAAGTGGGTTGGCCGTCGGTCAGGAAGAGATCCGGAACTTTGATGTCGTCATCGATGTCCAGACGAATGGCGACATCAAAGTCACTGAGACAATCGAGGTGAATGTTGAAGGCCGCGATATCCGCCGAGGGATCTTCCGCGACCTTCCCGCATATTATGAAGACTCCGATGGCACGGGCCGCCTGCCGTACAGGTACACCATCCTGAGTGTCAGAAAGGATGGCGAACGTGAGCCATACTCACGCGAAACGATCGGAAACGCCGTCCGCGTTCAGATCGGCGATCCTGATGTCTATCTGGATTACCGCGTTCACTCCTATGAAATTCGCTATCTCGTGAAGAACATGGTTCGATACAGCGAAGGCTTTGACGAGATTTATTGGAACGCCACGGGCACGTACTGGCAATTCCCGATCCTCTCGGCGAGCGCGGACGTGCGTTTCCCGGACAGGGCGCAGGTGGTCGATGCGAATGCCTATACGGGATACCGCGGCAGTGCTGGCCGGGACTATGAGTACAGCGCCAATGGCACGTCTCACGTGTTTCGAACCAATCGACCTCTGGAGCCTCGTGAGGGGCTGACAGTTTCTGTCGCGATTGCAAAAGGCGTGATCGATCCCCCGTCTTTATCCGATAAAGGCTGGCTATGGTGGGCGCGAAATGGCGCACTCACGGCGCTCATCACGTCCTTCTTCGGATTGCTGGTCTTTTATATGCGCAGCTTTGATCGGGTCGGCCGTGATCCGACAAAAGGGCCTGTGTTTCCGCAATATGAGCCGCCGAAAGGGTACTCACCCGCCGCCGCGCATCATATCTATTATCGCGGGTTCCGTGGCCATGATGGATTGATCGGAAGCCTTATGTTCCTCGCTGCGAACGGGCACCTGCGTATCGACGTAGACAAGCAGGACAAAAAGAAAACAACTCTATCGAAGCAATCATCCGGCCCTGCGACGGCGCTGACGGCCGAGCTGGCATCGTTCCATAACCGTCTGTTCTCAGGGAAGACTTCAGTCAAACTGGGTGAAAAGTATGATGCGGACTTCACCAAGGCTTACACTCAGTTCCGGAAAAAGATCTCGGGTAAATATGGCTCAGCCTATTTCAAATGGAATCTCATCTATCTCATTATCGGCGGAGTTCTCAGCATCGCAGCTGTGGCGTTTGCCATCGCGCAAGCTTCGTACTGGTCCGGCTGGCATACGCTGCTCGTCGTCTCACTGGCTGGATTGAATGGTCTGTTTATGTACCTGATGCCCGCACCGACGGAGAAAGGACAGGATGTCAGGACCCATTTGCAAGGCTTCCGCTTGTACATGGAGAAGGCCGAAAAACTGCAACTCAACTCGGTAGAGGTGGGCAGTGATGCTCCGCCGCCGATGACGGTTGAGCGGTACGAGACTTTCCTGCCTTTTGCCGTTGCGCTGGGGGTTGAAAAACCGTGGACCAAGCATTTCGAACGCCTGATTCCTGAGGAAGC
>JANSXJ010000295.1 GCA_024743015.1 Hyphomonas sp.
ATGAGGAAACCGATGACCAGTTGAATGCCATCGAAGATGCTCTCGCAGATCTGTCATCCGGCAAACCTATGGACCGCCTCGTTTGCGGCGATGTCGGATTTGGCAAAACCGAAGTCGCACTGCGTGCGGCCTTTGTGGCGGCGATGGCGGGGCAACAAGTGGCGGTCATCGCGCCGACAACGCTATTGGCGCGGCAGCACTATAATACGTTCGCAGCGCGATTTGCCGGATGGCCGCTCAATGTCCGCCCCTTGTCGCGCTTCGTGTCAACCAAAGAAGCGAATGAAACGAAAGCGGGGATGGCGAACGGGACGGTTGATGTCGTCATCGGAACCCACGCGCTGCTTGCCAAGAATGTCGAGTTCAAACGACTGGGTCTGCTGATCGTCGATGAAGAGCAGCGATTTGGCGTGAAGCACAAGGAGCGTTTGAAAGAGCTGAAGGCAGATGTTCATGTCCTGACTTTGTCGGCAACGCCGATCCCGCGGACCCTGCAGATGGCGCTCACCGGCATCCGCGATCTTTCAATCATTGCGACACCCCCCGTCGACCGCCTGGCGGTGCGAACTTATGTGACCGAATTCGATACGGTTACGGTCCGCGAAGCTTTGCTGCGTGAAAAGTACCGCGGCGGTCAAAGTTATTATGTCGCTCCGCGGATTTCAGACCTCGACTATCTGGAGAATTTCCTGCGCTCGAACGTTCCGGAAGTGAAGTTCTGCGTGGCGCACGGCCAGATGCCGGCGGGCGAACTCGAAGACCTTATGACGGCATTTTACGAGGGCGAGTATGATGTGCTGCTCTCGACCACGATTGTCGAAAGCGGACTCGATATTCCGCGAGCCAACACGCTGGTCATCCACAAAGCGGATCGGTTTGGTCTGGCTCAGCTCTACCAGCTCCGCGGTCGGGTGGGACGCTCGAAACTGCGGGCTTACGCCTACCTGACCACACCAGCCGATCGCGTGATCTCGCAATCTGCCGAGCGACGCCTGCGCGTCTTGCAATCGCTCGACAGCCTTGGCGCCGGGTTCCAGCTCGCCAGTCATGACCTCGACATGCGCGGTGGCGGCAACCTCCTGGGCGACCAGCAATCCGGCCATGTGCGTGAAGTCGGCGTCGAGCTTTACCAGCAGATGCTCGAAGACGCGGTCAAGGCGCTTCAGTCCGGATCGAACGATGTTGATGACGTGGCGGACGAGTGGTCGCCGCAGATCAATCTGGGGCTCTCAGTCCTCATCCCGGAAGGCTATGTCGAAGACTTGGGCGTCCGACTTGGCTTGTATCGTAGGCTCGCAGACCTCGCGACCGAGCAGGAGCGCGAGGCGTTTGCGGCTGAATTGATCGACCGGTTTGGGCCGCTTCCAAAAGAGACGCAACAATTGCTCGACGTCACAGCGGTCAAGGTGACCTGCAAGGCGCTGGGGATTTCGAAACTCGATGCCGGACCAAAAGGGGTTGTGTTGACCTTCAGGGAAGACACCGCTGTGGACCCGGCCAAGCTGATGATGCTGGTGCGTTCACGACCGGGCAAGATGAAACTGCGGCCGGACAGCAAGCTCGTGATCATGGGGGTGCCGGCGGAAGCAGACGCACGGATGCAGTCTGTAAAGGGATTGCTGACCGAACTGACCGCGTCGGCGGTTTCGACCTAAGAGGCAGTTCGCTGCCGAGTGAAGGGCGACTTAGCGGTCAGGCCGCCAATCAGTGTCTTCAGCGTATGGAACTGGCGACGTTCGATCGCCCGCCAACTCAAACTCCCGCCCACCGCGTCCTCGATCCGGCGCGATAGCACCACGGCGCCGCGATAAGAGGTTTCTGGCAAGGTGATGCAAATATGCTGGGAATCGAGGCGCGCGGCCAGGTCCGTATCGCGCAGCATTGACTTGATTGTCAGCGCCACGGAGCGAATGTCATGCTCCGGCGTCAGCGTGAAGGCGACCACGGTAAGTGGGATGAGCAGACGATCAGCTTGCTCCATTTGCGCTTCGAGGTGTGATTCCAGATATTCGCGAGACACCAGCCCCGTTGCGTGGTCTTCAATCATGCCCGCAGGAATATGGTGCGCATCGCGCTCGACCAGCGCTTCGTGCGACAGGGCGTGCAGATTGTTCGCGATGCTTTCCAGATCGGCGTTCAGATCCAGAATCTCGTCTGCATTAGACATGTCTTCGCTCGAAATTTGGCCAGCCAGTTCAGGCCGCAGGAGCAAGACGACGCGTGGGAGGGTCACGATTTGCATCGACTTTACCCGAGTCAGAAGTTTCGCAGCTTCATCGCCCGCGCTTGCTGGGCAGAGGACCAGCGTCTGGAATTGTCCACTCGCGAGGTAGTCTTCTGCTGTCAATCGGCTGATCGCGGCGACTAAGGTGACCTGCGCATCGGCAAGATTGGATTTGATCGCGTTGAGGAACGGGGCGTCCTGGCCAAGCCACAGCACACGGGCGCGACCAACAGGCATTGCCGAAGCGGTGCCGGTTCCAAACTTCTCAGCGGTGCGAGCGCGCAATTGAATCTCGCGCTGACGCTGGCTTTCGCGTTGACGGATGGCTAGTCGCGCCGGCAGCGATTCGATCTGGGCGACATCGGCGAGGTGGATATCACTATGCACCGATGAGAGACCTTGCTTGCCGATGGTGACAATCAACCGATTATCCAATCCTTCAAACTCGCTACGACGGGTCAGATTGTCGATCAGGGCAGGTGCGGAGTCCGGTGGAAGGTATGATCCACGCACCGGAACCGGGCGCAGGCCTGCTTGACGAAGCCGCGTCTGGAGCATTTCCAGGCGAGGGCTTTCGGATACCACATGTATCACCGGTGCATCGAACCGTTGGTCATTGAGCATTTTGGTCGCCCTCGAGTCGACGTTGCGTCAGGCCTTTCCTTTGCGCCCTTGAGTCTTAAGGTCTGGTTGATCTGAGAGGTAATTTAGCCCGCAAAATAGGGAGAGAATGATGGCGCAAGGTCCATTGGATGGCGTGAAAATTGTCGAGTTTGCAGGGATCGGTCCCGGTCCGTTTTGCGGAATGCTGCTCAGCGATATGGGCGCTGATGTCGTGAGAATCGATCGGGCCGGCTCCAACCGCCCCGGCAATCCGGCAGATGTCATGAGCCGTGGACGCCGCTCGATCGCGCTCAATCTGAAAGATGATGCGGACCGTGAAATCGCATTCAAGCTGCTGGAACAGGCGGACGGCCTGATTGAAGGCTTTCGCCCGGGCGTCATGGAGCGGAATGGACTGGGTCCCGATGAAGTGCTCGCGCGCAATCCGAAGCTTGTCTACGGGCGCATGACCGGATGGGGGCAACATGGCGCGCTTTCTCACTCGGCCGGGCATGATCTCAACTATATCGCGATCACGGGCGCGCTGCATGCGATGGGGGATGGCGACGGTCGCCCGCGTCCGCCGCTAAATCTGATCGGCGATTATGGCGGCGGTGCGCTTTATCTGGCGATGGGGCTGCTTGCAGCGATCATCAATGTCAAGAATGGCGGCGAGGGGCAGGTGATCGATTGTGCCATGTCAGATGGGGCCGCTTCACTCGCCACCATGTTCTACGGCATGCGGGCGATGGGCATGTGGACTGATGATCGAGAAGCCAACTTACTGGATGGCGGCGCGCACTTCTATGACACGTACGAATGCGCTGATGGGAAATGGGTGTCGATCGGCTCCATTGAACCGCAATTCTACGCCTTGCTGGTCGAGAAAGCGGGGCTGACCGATCCCGATTTTCAGGCGCAAATGGATCGCTCCAAGTGGCCGAATTTAAAAGCAAAACTCATGGACGTGATGAAGACGAAAACACGCGATGAGTGGTGCGAGATCATGGAAGGCACGGATATCTGCTTTGCCCCGGTGCTCTCAATGGCCGAAGCGCCTACCTACAAACACAATGCAGATCGCGGAACATTTGAGACGATTGACGGGGTCGTGCAGCCGGGGCCTGCGCCGCGCTTCTCGAAAACGCCCGGTGCAATTCAGGGCAAACCGGCCGGCATTGGACAGCATCAGGAAGAGGTGCTCAAGGACTGGGGAATCGCTTAAACACCGCGGCGAGAACCTGACTGAGTGGAGATAAGCATGGGCGCGCTTCCCGGCACCACCGGACGACGGCGGATCTATCTGATGCGGCACGGTTTCGTCGACTACACGTCGCCGGAAGTGCGCGCGGCTCAGGATCCGTCTATTGCCTATCTCACCGAGCAGGGGCGTGAAGAAGCGCGCGCAGCCGGGATCGCGCTATCCGAAGTGGCTCTCGATGTCGCGTTCCATACCGGTCTGCGCCGCACGCAAGAGACCGCTGAGATCGTGCTTTCGGAGCATGAGCTGGAGCCCCCGGAGCTTGAACAGGAAGCCCGGTTTCAGGAGCTGCGATCCGGTCAGTATATTGACTTCAAGTCCGCCGAACACCTTGCTGCAACGATGACGTTTCAGTTCGAGCAAGCCGGGAAACCGGATGCGACGTTTCTGGATGGCGGCGAGAAATTCTCTGACGCCATGGAGCGGATCGAAGACGGGCTGAAAGGGCTGCTCTCTCGTCCGGGCTGGGCGTCTGCACTTTTGGTGGCGCACGAAGTCGTCAATCGCATGATTCTCGCCTGGGCGATTGGCGCACCGCTCGGGTCGAGCGCAGGGTTCGAACAAGATACGGGCTGCATTAACATTATCGATTTCGATCTGGTGCCTGATGAAGCTGGAAACACACGGATCGAGCGCGCGATGATCAA
>JANSXJ010000337.1 GCA_024743015.1 Hyphomonas sp.
CCAGTCAAAGCGGCTGCTCCGGCAAGCGCCGTGCCGCGCAGGACGTTCCGGCGGCTTGTGACGATGTGGTCGGTGTCGATGGATTTTTTCATTACAGCCTCCTTGGCTAAAGCGTGCGTGACGCGGCGCGGCCAAGTGCCGCGCCGATCCTTGATCACAGGTTGGAGAGTTGGGCCTCGAAACGCTCGCGCGCTCGCGGCGGGATGCGTCCTTCGAGATAGTTTTGCGGCACCTCGGTCACATCGCCGACAGCCACCGTCATCACCATGCCCATCGCGTAGTGCGGAAGGCACTTGATGCCGTACAACCCTTCGACATCGAAGGTGACCTCGATTTCCTCGTTGATCTTTCCCTTGAAGGTTTCGGCGCCTTCGGGGATCATTTCGAGGATGGATTCTGCGTTGTGAGCCGGATCAGTCGCGATGAACTTGACCGTGTCGCCGGGTTCGATACGCAGGAAATCGGGCTCGAACACCATCGGGCCAGCTTCCCCCCGATTGAGCATCTGGACTTCATGCATTTCCGCAAAGGCCGGCCCCGCTATAGCCACGCCAATAGCCAGAGCAGCCGTCATCACACGCAACATTTGTCATTCCTTTCTTGACTTGCCGTCGTTTGATGCGACCTTATCGACGAACGCAGCCGATACGTTGCGCTGCAACAAACAAATCGCGGGCTCTTCAAGAAACGACGAACCGACCGACAAGGAGGAGACGTCGTCGGGCACGGAACCTGACAAGGGGGCGTCTCGGGTGCGGACGGTCGGAACAGCAACACGCTTAACGAGGCTCGATGAAAGCCTTCTGGATCATGCCGGACCGTTTGCGCGGCTAAGCCAAGCCGAACGGCGCGCAGTCCTCGACCGGGCCGTTTCCTGCCGTTTCGAAAAGGGCGCGCAGGTATTCGAGGAAGGCGCAGCCGCCGACCGGTTTTACCTGCTTCTGGACGGCTATGTGCGTGTCGTACGTCATTCGGAAGACGGCGAACAGGTTATCATGCTGCACGTGCCAAGCGGGCAACTCATCGGCATCGCCAGAGCTTTCGACCGAGACAATTACCCGGCGACGGCGGTCGCCGTCAGCGAGTGCGTCGCCCTGTCATGGCCCGCAACCTTCTGGGATGAGCTTGTCGAGACCTATCCGGGCTTTGCGTTGGAAGCGATTAAGAGCATCGGGCTTCGGGTGAAGGAATTCAACGAGCGGGTCGTGGAGATGGCAACGCTCCAGGTCGAACAGCGCGTCGCGCACATGGTCTTGCGGCTGGTCAATCAGGCTGGCCGCAAAACCGCCGAAGGGATCGAGATCGAAATGCCCGTCACACGACAGGATCTTTCGGAAATGACCGGTTCGACGCTTCATACTATCAGCCGTCTGCTCAGTAACTGGGAAAGGAAAGGCTGGGTCAAGAGCGGCCGGCGACGCATCATCGTCAGGGAGCCACCTCAGCTGGTTTTGTTGAGCGAAGGTCGGAACTGACCTTCGACCGCGCGAAGCAGGTCCGCGCGAAGTGAATCCTCGTCAACTTCGTGTTCCCGGCAGGCGTCGATGACTGTGTGAAAAGGCGCGATAAGGCAACCAACGCAGAGCAGCCGATAATCAAGAAAGACCCGGATGGTTTCGGGCCATCTCGTCATCAGTTCGTCAAGCGGCAAGTCTGGGTTTTCGATCGGATGCGACATCGCAATTGCCTTGACCTCGAACCGCAAGCCTAATGCCGAAAGCGGGCGAAACGTTGTGCGATCGCAAACTCGACATAATCAGCATTTGCGACAAGCACGTTCGCTCATCGATCACGGCAGCGGACTTGCGCCGAAGAGCGAAGGATGGAGCGCGATCAAAATCAGATAGAGAAACACGGCGGTCAAAAGGCGTGCGGCGAAACCAGAACCAAAACGCTTGACGTCAAGCGAACGGCCGCAGCGCCTGCCCCGATCGAGTTCCCCCCACCGCCCACCAAGTTCACGCTGCTTGCGCCGGTCGACGAGCCGTTGTCCGGCCAAGGCGAAGATCGCGAAGGTGCCAAAGAGCAGGACGTGGGCCAGATCGCCATTGGGCACGATATGGGCGCCCGCCCACAAGCCGAGCGCGACGAGGAGCGGATGACGGATCCATCCGACAAGGCCGGGTCTCGACGGATCGAACGCGTCGTTGTTGGCGCCACCGAAGGAGAACGGGTTCGGCCGGGCGACGGCAAGCGCGATGATGAGGCACACCGGCGCCATCACGATCAGCGGGATGTAGGGCTGCCAAGACGCCCAGGGCCAGAGCTGCACATAAGGTGCCCGGTCGGCTGCGGTGATCAGCCAGGCAAGCGCAGCCAATGACAGTGCGGAATAGGCCAGTGTGAAGCCCCTGCTGCCTATCTTTTTGGTGATGCGGTCCCTTATCGGTTTCCTGACCGGCGCTGAATGCGACACGAAGAAGAAGCCGAACGCGGCAACGAACTCGGTCCAGCCCATGGCTCATAACCTTGATCGCGGCGCGATCAGAAGCCGACCATAGATCAGGGCAAATCCGGCGAACGCGCAAAACCAAGCCAGCCCGGAAACAAGATGGAGGGCTGAAGCAGAGCCTGGAAACGCGCTCGCCAACAGGCGCGTCAATGTCGCCGTGATAACCAGCATGTAGATCGTGGTGGTTGCGGGGTCGGCAGTGAGTTCGCGTCCGGTATGGCCGAGCGTAGCGCGCGTCATCACGGCGAGGGTCATCAGCCCGATCCCGCCGGCCATCCACAAATGTTGTGCAGCCGCGGCGCCGGCTGGATTGGTGGAAAGAACGGAAAGACCGACGACGATCGCGCCCAAAGGCACGAAGGCATATCCGGCGTGGAGCACCCAGACCAGCGGCTCGGCGCCGGTGCGCAAGCCAGCCCAACGGAGTAGGCGTACCGCATGTGCCGTCCCGGCCAAAAGCAGCGCAATGCCGGCGGTTGACGAGTTCGGTCGCGCGATCCAGACGATCAGTGCCAACAGAAGCACCAGCAGCGCCAGCCTGTCGAACGGTGCCATGGGCGGTACGGGAAGATGCTTGCTACCGCGCTTGACCAGCCAGTTTCGCGTGAACGAGGGCACGATGCGTCCGCCGATCAATACGATCAGCATAATGGCCGTCGCCAGGCCGATGCGCAGGCCATAGCCTTGCGCTGCAAAATCACCCCTCGCGGCCTCCCAGTGGAAGATGCCGTTGCCCGCGACCAGGGCGGTGAACAGCCCGAGCACCATCAGGTTGCGCCAGTTCTTTCCGGCGAAGATCTCACGGGCGATGACCAGCGCAAACAGGACCGGAAACGCCAGATCGACGAAGGCGACCGCAAATGACGACCATAGCGCCGACGTCGCGATCGACACACGTCCCGAAAGCCAAAGCAGGAAAAGCCCGCCGAGCGGCCAGCCGACGATCGGCAGTCGGCCCGTCCAGTTGGGCACGGCAGTCAGAAGGAAGCCGGCGATTATGGCGCCGAGATAGCCGAAAAGGAACTCATGGGCGTGCCAGGATACCGGGTCCAGCCCGATCGGGAGCTCCACGGCCCCTGCAAGCATGGCGAGCCAAAACGCCATGGCGAGCGCCGCCCAAAGCGCACCGCCCAGAAAAAACGGCCTGAACCCGTAGCTCAATATTGCCGGGCCCCGCCAGGCGCGGGACCGTTCCATGGTGCCAATCGAATTCATGGCAGCACCCGCGTGCGGCCGGCAAGAACCGTTCGGCTGGTGTTGATGATGCGCCCCGCCGCGTCGCAGGTCAGTCGAACCTGCCGTCCGGCGTACCAAAATGTGAGCCGATAGCGTCCCTCGTCTTCCCCGGTGCCTTTCTCAACCCGACCGGATATCTCGCCGACGCGCATGAGCGGTTGCACATCCTTGGGCTCTATGCCGAAGTGGCCGGCGACTATGTCGGCCGACACGGTTACGTCGCCGTCATCAATCTCAACGATCATCTGGCAACTCCCAAAGTCGGAAAGCTGAACTGCGCACGCGGCGAAAGCGCGCAGTCGGCCAGGGTGTGGGCGTTCAGATCGTCCAGGAACCGCGAACGCGCATCGGTCAGAATGCCCTTTAGGCGACAGCTTGGCGTGATGATACAAGCGCCACCATCGGCCTGGAAGCACTCCACCAATGCAGACTTGCGTTCCAAGACCGCAACGATGTCGCCCAAACGCAGTTGCTCTGGGGCAGAAGCAAGGACGGCACCGCCACCTGTGCC
>JANSXJ010000495.1 GCA_024743015.1 Hyphomonas sp.
CGCTCAGTTACATCCGGTGCAAACGTCAGAAAGTCTGTTCCGGCAAAGTGCTAAAACGGCCGTGCGGCGCGGACCCCCGCTCAGCCAGGCGATCGAGCTGGAAATATCATGGTCTGGTGACGTTCCACCCAAGCTCGTTCTCGCCGCCGATTAACCTTGTCGAAGCCGAAACGCTCTGGGCTTAAGCGGTTCTTAGTCATCGAGTTTTAACCTTGAAAGCTTGAAACGGGCCTTTCGATATTCGCTCCCAGCAATGGGACTGGGCGCAGCTATGCTGTTCGCCGCTCAGACGGCAGACGCTGAGCTGGTGGACCGCCCGCATTTCAACGTCAAAGGCATGGTGATTGTCTGGGGCGCCGACGGTGCCAGCAACGCTCCGGTTGTGTCTGATTTTGTCCTCGATACAGGGTCGGGTACATCAGCTGCGACCTCCGGCGATGTCGATCTCATTTCTTCCGATGCCCACACCGTGGTGACCGGAACGCTGGTACCAACCCAAACCGGCGTCGCCAGCGCCACGGGAGGGATGCCATTTCTGCTCACCAACACGGATCGCGGCACATTCTCCACCGACACCAATGGCGACGGCGTGGTGAGCGGCGCAGATTCGTTCACTTCTTTCGGATTGCAGGACATTACCGACGCCCGCGTCGATGCCGTAAGGCAAAGCTCGAGCTTTTATGTCGCGTCGAATGTTCCCTTCGCCATTGATGCGCAAGCCTTCACACCGAGCACGTTTACAGAGTTTATCCTGCTGCTGATCACCCGGGTTCAGCTGTCCGCGACCTTGAACGGCGATGACGGTCTCGCTTTTGGGTCGAGTGCGCAACTGCCCCATTCTGGCGGGCCAAATTCAGGATTCTCGCCGCTCTTGAGACTTTGGGACCTCAGAAACCCGCGCAATATGTTTACCGGGAACCAGCGCACCGCGCTTTCCCCCGGCACGATTGCTGATCAATCGGTGAGATTTGACGCCGAATATTCCATCAGAGCCGCCAACTTGAACGGCTATGATCTGTCGCTCGGGACGTTCGATTTCCAGGTGGAAGTCGTCTACACGGTCTACGTGCCTTAGCTTTTGAGACCGAGCTTGTCGACGAGACCGACACGCATGTCTTTTGCGGTGTAGATCTTCACATCGTCGGCGAAGACCCGCCCATCGGCGATCCCGAGAATGAGGCGACCGCGGCGGACGCGCTTCATGTCGATTTCATAGCGAACCAGTTTGGTCTCCGGCGTGATCTCGCCAGTGAAGCGAACATCGCCAACGCCGAGCGCGCGGCCCTTGCCGTAGGATCCGCTCCAGCCGAGCCAATAGCCGACTGCCTGCCACATCGCGTCCAGTCCGAGGCAGCCCGGCATCACCGGATCGCCCGGGAAGTGACATTCGAAGAACCAGAGGTCCGGATGAATATCAAACTCGCCAATCACGTGACCTTTGCCATACTCACCGCCATCTTCGGAAATCTCGGTGATCCGATCCATCATCAGCATCGGCGGAATCGGTAATTGCGCATTTCCGGGGCCAAACAGCTCGCCAGCACCAGACTTCAGCAGGTCTTCCTTGCTATAGGAGGATTGCGGCGTGTGAAATTCGTGCGGTCCCTTCATGGGGTCTGACCTCGCTCTGTAATGATGCGCCGGATCGGCGTGAATAAGGTGACGGGCCTGTTAACCGTTTGGCGGCGCGGCGGCAAGGCTTGAGGTCTAGAGAGTTCCGGTCGCGACCTCTGTGCCCCACAGGACAGACTTGCTCACCCAGCCGCGCTCTCTGCCGATCTCGACCTCGCACCAACCGCTTTCGCAATCCCCGAGTTCTGCGATCACACCAGACTTGAGGCGCGCTTTTGAAGCCGCATCCTCCGAGGGGCGGCGCTTCAGCTCCACCTCTCGCGTGACGAGGGCCGTCCTCACCGACGACAACATGCGGGCCTGCATCCAGACCTCGTCACCATCCGGATCGCGGACCCGGCGCCAGCCATGCGTTTCGCGCACCACAAGCATGGGCAGGCCTTCGCGCTCATATCGCCACAGGATGGGATGATCGAGATTTGGTCCCTGGCGGCCATGGACAGCCGAATATCGAAGCGATTCAAATCGCGGCAGAGGCTTGCCGGAGAACCGGCTGATCTTTATCGTTTGAGCCTCCTGACGCGCTTCTACCACAAGCGTGCCGAGGCCGCCCACGAGGGCAAAGCAGAGCAGAAGGCGAGGAAATAGCGCTGTCATACGTGCTTTTTCACCGATCGAAGTGAATCGTCGGTAAAACAGCGCATTGGCGATCTGCTTTTGCTCTGCTAAGCGCGGATCAGAAAGCGAGGACAAATGTCAGATAAGCGCCTGAAGGTTGTTGTGACCCGCCGTCTCCCGGATGCGGTGGAATTGCGCCTGAAGGAA
>JANSXJ010000178.1 GCA_024743015.1 Hyphomonas sp.
AACTCGGCGAAACGGTCAAGCTGGGCTATGTTGATCAGAGCCGCGACAAGCTCGACGACAAGAAAAATGTCTGGGAAGAAATCTCCGACGGACTTGATGTGATAAAGCTCGGCAATGTTGAGATGAACTCGCGCGCCTATGTCAGCGCTTTCAACTTCAAGAAGACGGATCAGCAAAAACCGGTCGGCAAACTCTCGGGCGGTGAGCGTAACCGTGTGCACCTGGCCAAGATGCTGCGCGAAGGCGGAAACCTGCTGCTCCTCGACGAACCGACCAACGATCTCGATGTCGAAACACTGCAAGCGCTCGAAGAAGGCCTTGAGAGCTTCCCGGGCTGCGCGGTGGTGATCTCGCACGACCGCTGGTTCCTCGACCGGATGGCGACGCATATTCTCGCTTTTGAAGGCGATAGCCATGTCGAATGGTTTGAAGGTGATTTCAGTTCCTATCTCGAAGACAAGAAACGCCGCCTCGGTCCCGACGCAGTTGAGCCCAAGCGGGTCAAGTTCAAGAAGTTCAATCGCTAGATGACATAGTCCGGATCGGTGATCGCCAGAAAGGCCGATTTGGGATCGCCGTCCGGATCAAACAGAAGCGGATAATTCGACCGGCTGACCGGGTAATTATTTAGCCAGGATTGCGAATCCCGGATGCCCCACAGGCTGACCGAGGTCACGCTATCTCGGGCTTTGAAGCCGTCAAACAGGTCGCGATAGAGCTGCGCTTGTTCCTGATAGACCCGATCCGGCACATCGCTGGGTGCCGTGCCGTAGCCAGTCTGACAATTCACCCCGGACGCGAAGCATTCGGGTGGATCATTATAGACAGAAATATCGAGCTCGGTGACATGCTGCTCAAGCCCGGCGCCGAGCGCATCAATCTCGTCGATCGCCGCGAGCACCTGATTGGGATCGATGCCGCGGCTGAGATGAAACTGGTGCCCGACCCCGTCCAGCGGGATGCCGCGATCGAGCAAATCGCGTATTACAGTGATCAGCCGACCGCGCTTGCCGGCGAACTCCGTGCTGTAATCATTGATGAACAGCTTCGCAGAAGGGTCAGCCGCGCGCGCTGCGGTGAACGCCCAGTCGATATAATCCTGACCAACCGCCTGAAACCAGTCATCCTGGCGGTAGGTGTCGGTGCCACTGTCGGACACGACTTCATTGACGACGTCCCAGGCGTAGATGTCGCCCGCATAACGTCCGGCGACCTCGCCGATATAAGTTTCCAACTTGTCGCGGATATCGCTGGCCGTACCGACCGTAAAATAGCCTGGCGTTGTGCGATACCAGAGCAGCGCGTGACCTCGAACCTTGGCACCATTCGCCTGAGCGAAGGTTCGCAATGCGTCAGCCGGATCGAAATTATAAGTTCCTTGAGTGGGCGAGATGATATCCGCCTTCATTTCAAATTCGGAGGTGAAGGATGAAAAATGCGCCTCGGCGAGGCTCTGATCCACGCCGCCGCCCGTTACCTGCGCGGTCTGAACCGCGGCTCCAATCTCAAATTCGGTCGCGAAGACTTGCTTGAGGGTGGCGGTAGACCCTGTTGGCGGTGGCGGCGGAGGCGGTGGAACGGGCGGTGCGGGTAGTGGCGCTGGAGCAGCCGGAGTGCTGCCGCCGCCGCCAGCACAAGCGCTGAGAGGCAGCGCGCCAAGCGCGGCCAGAAAGCGTAAGCGATCTCGTGCGGTATACTGCATGATGGGTATGTCCCCTGAACCTGCCGCGGATATGATAGCGCTAACATTTCGCCTCTGATCCGGTTTTGTCAACACGGCGCACCAAGCTTTATATCGGGCTGTGAATTGCTCTCGGAGAGTGATTGGTTAGAACATGCTGAGGTTTGCCAAACAGGGTCCAGGGAGATGATAGATGAAACACTTACTGGCAAGCACCGCACTCGGGATCATCTGCGCGGCCTGCAGTTCGGTGGCGGATGTGCCGGACCCGGTCGCAGACATGACTGAGACCGAAATCAGTCTTCAGCCTGAGGGCTGGATCGCAAAATCGCTGCCTGAAATCGCCGAAGGTCTGCAGACCGGACAGGTCAGTTCTGTGGAACTCGTTCTCGCCTATCAAGCGCGGATCGAACAAATCGACCGTAATGGCCCGGCCTTGCAATCGGTGCTCGCCCTCAATCCCACAGCGCTCGACGATGCCAGAGACAGCGACGAGCGCCGGATGCTCGGCAAAGGCTGGGGGCCGCTGGATGGCGTCCCGATCCTGCTCAAGGACAATATTGAAAGCCTCGACCCGGTTGCGACCACGGCTGGGGCGCTGGCGCTGAAGGACAACATCACCGGGCGCGATAGCCCGCTTGTGGCTGGTTTGCGAGCGCAAGGGGCGATCATCCTCGGAAAGACCAATCTCAGCCAGTGGGCCAATTTTCGCTCGAACGAGTCGCTGAGCGGTTGGTCGGCACTTGGCGGCCAGGTCAGAAATCCGCACATGCTCGACCGCAATCCTTGCGGATCAAGTTCTGGGTCCGCTGCCGCCGCTGCCGCCTCGCTCGCTGCGGGCACGGTTGGCACAGAGACAAATGGTTCGATTATCTGCCCATCCAATGTCAACGGCGTTGTCGGCTTCAAGCCTACGGTTGGGGTCGTGCCTCAGCAATATATCATACCAATTTCGCATTCGCAGGATACGGCCGGTCCGATGACCAAGACCGTAAAAGGCGCAGCGATGATGCTCACCGCGATGGCAGGAATGGACGCCTCCATCGACTATGTCGCCAGACTGGATTCGGGTAGCCTCTCAGGGAAACGCGTTGGCGTGATGCGCTTTGCGCAGGGCTCAAACGCAGACATTCATGCGCGCTTCGATGCGGCGTTGGGCATTCTTGAGGCCCAAGGCGCGGAGCTGGTCGAAATCGATACGTTTGATCCGGACGCCGAGAATTTCTGGGGCGATGCGCTCAGTGTGCTCGAATATGAGTTCAGGCATACGCTGAACGCCTATCTAGCGGATTTGCCAGATACTGTCGCAACCCGCAGCCTCGCCGAGCTGATCGCCTTCAATGAGGCCAATGCAGATATCGAATTGGCCTTGTTCGATCAGGATCTGCTTGAATCGTCGCAGGCCAAAGGCCCAATGACGGACGAGGCCTATCTGAATGCGCTTGCCGCGATCCAGTCTGCCACACGCGAAAATGGGATAGACAGCCTTCTGGCCGAGCATGCGGTGGATATGCTGGTCTCCCCTTCAGGGCCGGTGAGTCCGCGGGTCGATCCGATCAATGGCGATACGTGGCCATCCTGGGCCGGCGCGGGATATCTCGCGGCGATCGCAGGATATCCCCATATTACGGTGCCTATGGGCGACGTACACGGGGTTCCGATCGGCTTCTCGATCATGGGTGCTAAAGGTACTGATGCAGAGATCTTGTCCTGGGGTTACGCCTATGAACAAGCGAGCCAGATGCGGGTGGAACCACAATATCTCTCTAATGCTGAAGCGCGCCCTGAAATCGCCGCCGCTATGAAAGCGAAATAGTCTACCCAACGAGCCGGAGCAGATAGTCGCCGTATTCGTTGCGGTGATCCGTGGCGAGAGCGCGGACCTGCGCGCCATCGATCAAGCCGATATGCCAGGCGACTTCTTCCGGGCAGGCGATCTTGGTGCCGGTTCGCTTCTCGACGGCGTGGACGTACTCCGCCGCCTGCAGCAACCCGTCAAAGGTCCCGGCATCGAGCCAGGCCGTGCCGCGCGGCAGGACTTTAAGGTCCAGCTGCCCGCGTTGGAGATACGCATTGTTCACGGCGGTGATCTCAATCTCACCGCGCTTCGAAGGTTTGACGGATTTGGCGATGTCGACGACTTGATTGTCGTAGAAATAGAGGCCGGTCACAGCGAGATTGCTTTTCGGGTTTTTCGGTTTTTCTTCGATTGAGATGGCTTTGCCATCCGGGCCTTGCTCGACCACGCCGAAGCTCGATGGATCCGCGACGGTGTATCCGAAAATCGTCGCGCCCTGATTGCCTCGATTAATGTCCTGGAGTTGTTCGCCAAGGCCCGCGCCGTGGAAAATATTGTCGCCAAGGGCCAGTGCCACCGGATCGCCACCTATGAAGTCCTCGCCAATCAGAAAAGCATCGGCGAGGCCGCCTTCGGTCTCTGGGGCATAATACTCGGTCATCTTGTAGACGACCACGCAGTCTGGCGTCAGCGTCAGATAGCCGTGCGCAAATCCTTCAGGAACGAACAATTGCTGTCCATTCTCGGCGCTCAGCTCTGCGCTGACATGCTGGCCAAAAGTCGGAGATGACCGGCGCAGATCGACGGCAACATCCAGAATCGCGCCGCGGGTGCAGCGTATCAGCTTGGCCTGGGCTTTGGGTGGGACCTGGAAATGCAGCCCGCGCAAAATGCCTGCGTCTGCAGACCAGGCATGATTGTCCTGCACAAACGGTCCCGCAATGCCTGCCGCTTCATAAGTATTTGCGCGAAACGTCTCAGAGAAGAATCCGCGGCCGTCTCCATGACGATCCGGCGTCACCAGGATCACGTCCGGAAGCGCTTGGCGTTCAAACTTCATCGCGTCAGTCTGCCCTGTTTCACTCCGTATCGGCCCTAGAGAAATAAATTGCCATTGTCACCCGCGGGAGGCGGTGAAATTGGGCCATGTCATCCCCATATATTGACGATGGACCCGGTCAAAGAGGCCAAAAGACGTAAATCCATCGCCTATATTTTACGCCGCCGAAAGCGCGGTCGGCGCATCGGTGCGAATTCTGGCGGGGCAATAAAAAGCGTCCATCGAAAAATGCGTGGGCACTTGGTTTTCACTCCGAGTGGAAGCGCATCGGGCTGGTGGCGTTTCAGTTTCATCCCGGTTGCTTTGACGATCAGCGGATTTCCGATTTTCGTTTTCGTGCTGACGGGAACGCCAGAACTTCACAATGTCGATGACCACAGCCTGATGGCGCCATTGTTCGCCGTACCGATATTTATCCTGCTCGTTCTGATTTGTGGGTTCGCGCTCGCCTACGCGCTCGTCTCAATTTGCCGATTTGTTCGCGCGCGTTGGCGTCACAGAAACGAATAGGGATCGATATCCACGGCAACGCGCGCGGCGCTGGGGAGTTTCAAGCTGCCGACCCACGCGGTCATATAGGCCGACAGATCAACCTCACGCGGCGCGGTGATCAGGAAACGAAGTCTGTGACGCCCGCGCAGGATGCTGATCGGTGCAGGCGCCGGGCCATAGACGGTCACCCATTCGCCATGTGGAGCCGCTTTGCCAGCGAGCAGACCAATCTCCTTTGCCATGCCAGCGTCCGGCGCTGACATCACCAAGGCGGCCATGCGTCCAAACGGAGGAAGGATCAGCTCTTCACGTACGTCGCGCTCAATCCTCAGAAAGCCGTCTCGATCGCCCGCAGCCAGAGCCTGCATTGCTGGATTGTCTGGCTGGTAGGTCTGGATCAAGGCGCGGCCCGGTCGTTCGGCGCGGCCCGCCCGCCCAGCAACCTGGCTGAGCAATTGATAGGTTCGCTCGCCTGCGCGGAGGTCGCCGCCTTGCAGGCCGCTATCGGCGTCGACGACGCCCACCAGGGTCAGGTTGGGAAAATTGTGCCCCTTGGCGACGATCTGGGTCCCGACCAATACGTCAATCTCTCCACCTGCCATGCGCTCGACAATGCCGCGCGTCGCTTCGCCGCCCATCGCAGTGTCGGAGGAAAAGATCTCGACCGTGGCATCCGGCAGCAATACCCGAACTTCCTCGGCGACTCTCTCAACCCCGGGGCCGACCCCCATAAGCGAGTCCTTGGCACCGCAAAGTGGACACGTTTCAGGCTTCGGCATCGACCAACCCGTGAGGTGACAGACGAGGCGATTGGAATAGCGATGCTCGGTTAGCCAGCTTTCTGTTCCTGGACTTTTCAGGCGCTCGCCGCAGGCTTTGCAGATGACCAGGGGGGCATAACCGCGCCGGTTCAGGAAAAGGAGGCTCTGCTCGCCAGCTGCATGTGTCGCCACCAGGCCTTTCGCCAGAATGGGCGACAGCCAGTTGCCTTGTTCCGGCGTGTTTGAACGCAAGTCGACCAGATGCATATCCGGAAGCCGGGCCGCGCCAGGGCGGGCGGAGAGTTTCAGGCGCTGATAGCGGCCGCTTTCTGCGTTGACGACGGTTTCCAGGGCAGGCGTGGCGGAGGCCAGGATCACCGCTGCGTCCTCCAGCTTGGCCCGCATTACGGACATGTCGCGCGCATGGTAGCGCACGCCGTCTTCCTGCTTGAAACTGCTATCATGTTCCTCATCGACAATGATCAGCTTCAGATTGGCGAAGGGCAGGAACAGGGCGGAGCGCGCGCCGGTGACAATGCGCGCCCGGCCGTGCGCGACTTCGCGCCAGTTGCGCCGACGCTGCTGATCGCTGAGGGACGAGTGCCACGGGGCAGGGCCTGCGCCAAATCGCTCCTCGAAGCGTTCGAACACCGCTTGGGTCAGCGCAATTTCCGGAAGCAGGACGAGGACTTGCGCTGTTGGATCATTCGCCAGTGTTTCCGCGATGGCTTCGAAATAGACTTCGGTTTTCCCTGAGCCGGTAATCCCGTCGAGCAGGAAAGGGGCGTAGCCTCCTTTCTTGACGGCCATTCTCAACGTCTCGGCGGCTGCGCCTTGTTCCGGCGTCAGGGCGTGACCAGGCCGACGGGGATCGGGGGCAGGGTAGGGCAGGTCCGTTGCACGAATATCGGCGGCGAGGCTCCCGGCTTCGACAAGGCCTTTGACCACAGAGCTTGATACCCCCGCCGCACGCGCGAGGTCTGCGGCGCTCCCCGGTCCGATTTCAGCCGCCGCTGACAGCACTTTTTCCCGCGCTGGGGTCATCCGATTGGTGCGATGGCCGGTCAGCTCATAAACGGTTTGTGTCGGAGAGGGGGAAAGACCGCCTCGCGCCCGTAATGCCATGGCGAGCACCTGCCCGGGCCCGGCAACATTATAGCGCGCACAAAACTCAATGAAGCGGCGCATGGCGGTCGTCATTGGCGGCACCGGATAGCAGTGTTCAACTGTTTTCAGCTCGCGATCTGGATCTGCCTGCTCAACCGCCCAGACCACGCCGGTGCGTTCATACTTCCCGAGCGGAGCGCGGACATACGAGCCCGGTTCCACATCCATTCCCTCCGGAATGAGATAGTCGAATGGCTCTGGCAGCGGCATGGGAAAGAGAATACGGGCCACAAGCATAGGCCTTCCTTAGCAGAGGCCGCGCCCGCGGAAACCCGTCATTAAGCATGTTCGTGGAAACTCATCGCCATGGCATTGTTAGACGGGTTTCTGGACTATATTCAGCGCGAACAGCGGCTCGCCGACAATACCGTTGAAGCCTATCGCAGCGATCTCGCCGAGTTCTTCGGATTTCTGCGCGGTCACCTGGAAGCTGAACCAGGCATGCGGGCCTTTTCCGAGCTTCAAGCGCGCGATATTCGCGCCTTCCTCGCCCAGCGTCGCCGCGATGGCCTGGCTGATGCGTCGATCGCGCGGCTATTATC
>JANSXJ010000316.1 GCA_024743015.1 Hyphomonas sp.
AATGGCCGCTGCAGCATTCGCGCTCGCAGCCTGTGGCTCGTCTTCGGACTCTTCCGAATCGACCACCAGTTCAGGTGACTCCGCCGCTGAAAAAGTTGTCCTTCAGGACATTGTCTTTGGCGATCCGGACGCGCCTGTCACGCTGGTTGAGTATGCTAGCTGGACGTGCCCGGCCTGTCTTGTGTTTCACACGCGGATCATGCCGTCGATCAAGGCCGACTATATCGACACCGGCAAAGTCAAGCTGGTGTTCCGTGAGTTCCCGACCGCGCCGGCCAATGTTACCGTGGCTGGGTTTGCGCTTGCCCGCTGCACGGAAGGTCAAGCCTATTACGATATGCTGGACGAGCTGTTTGTGCGCCAGGACGCCATCCTGACTTTGGCGCGCCAAGGCGGTCCGGTCGTCGAGGCTCTGAAACAAGTCGCAGCAAATCATGGAATTGAAGGTGATGAAGCCTTTGATGCCTGCCTGGATAGTCAGGAGAACCGCGATGCCATTCGAGCCTCGATCGCTGCGGCGCGCGCCGCCGGCGTCGACGCAACGCCGACATTCTTTCTGAATGGTGAGCGCCTGGACAATAATGCGCGGATTTCAGTTGCGGCGTTTTCAGCTGAGCTGGACGCTGCGCTGGCGGCGAGTGAGAGCGAGTAAAGGGGAATGGGGGCTGCATGCAATTAAAAGAACTCCGCATCGCAGGCTTCAAATCCTTCGTCGATCCTGAATCCGTTCCGATCCTTCCAGGCCTGACCGGCATTGTCGGACCGAATGGCTGTGGCAAGTCCAATTTGCTGGAAGCCATGCGCTGGGCGATGGGGGCAAACTCCGCCAAAGCCATGCGCGGCGGGGAAATGGACGACCTGATCTTCTCGGGCGCGGCTGGACGTCCAGCCCGCGAGCTCGCAGAAGTCACGCTGGTGCTGGACAATACGCTGCGCACCGCACCGCCTGAGTTCAATAGCTCCGACACGTTGGAAATCATGCGTCGCCTGAAGCGCGGTGCGGGCACAAGCTACAAGCTGAACGGACGCACCGTTCGCGGCAAGGATATCAAACTCCTGTTCGCGGACGCATCCACTGGCGCAAACTCGCCATCCTTGGTCCGCCAGGGCCAGATCAGCGAGCTTATCGGCTCCAAGCCTCAGAACCGTCGCCGCATTCTCGAAGAAGCTGCCGGTATCGCCGGATTGAATACACGACGTCATGAAGCTGAACTCAAACTGCGTGGTGCAGAAACCAACCTCGAGCGTCTGACTGAAGTCTACGCGGAGGTTGAGCGGCAACTCGACAGCCTGAAACGCCAGGCTCGAAAAGCGCGAAAATACAAAGAGCTAAGCTCGAAGATCTCAGCTCTGGAAGCTTATCTCGCGCATTTGAAGTGGGCTGCAGCCAAGGCAGATCAGGAAACTGCTGCAGTGTCGCTGGCGCGCGCCAAAACCGAAGTCGAGCGACTGACCCGCGAGGCTGCCATCGCAGAAACGAAGCGACTTGAGGTCAGCGATGGCATTGGCCCTATGCGGACCGCTGAGGCCATCGCGTCGGGCAAGCTTGGGCAAGCGCGGATCGAGCTCGCGAAAGTCGAAACTGAACGCAAGAACGCTGCAGACTTGCTGGCTGGACTGGAGCGCGAAGCCGCGCGCCTCGCCGAGGATATCCAGCGTGAGCAAAGCCAGAAAGAAGAAGCTGAGCGCACATTGGCCGACGCAAGGGAATCGCTTGCAGCCCTGCCGGTCGAGAACGATACGACCAATAAGGAAAAAGAGGTAGAAGCGGAGCGCGTGCTCGCCGAAGCCAAGCAAGCCTTGGAGACCGCTCAGGCTGACGCCGATGCGAAATCCGAAGCGTTCGCGCAAAAACGCGCCGAAATTCAGGCGCTTGAAGCGAATGCCAACGCGCACCGTCGTCGCAAGGAAAGCCTTGAGCAGGAAGTTCAGCACCTACGGGGTGTCGTTGAGGCGCTCCCGGACACGACCGCGCTCACCAATGAGCTGCATGTTGCCCGAGAAGCTGAATCCGAGGCCGAGGCCGCGCTGAAGGCCGCTCAGGACGCTCTGGAAACTGCAGAGCAGACCATCCTCGACAAGCAGGAAGCAGAACTCGCCGCCAAAGGTCCCGCTGACGAGGCCCAGGACGCGCTGAGAACGCTCGAAACCGAAATCGCTGGTCTCACCCGCCTGCTCCGCAAAGCAGAAACCACGCAGAGCCCGCCCGTGGTGGAACAAATGCGCACCCGAGATGGTTATGAAAAAGCCGTCGCGGCGGCGCTGGGCGACGACTTGCAGGCCCCAACGGACCGGTCGGCCTCCATCTATTGGGCTGGCAGCAGCGTCAAAACGCAAGCGCTTCCGGGCTATGCCAAGCCACTGACCGATTTTGTGGAAGCCCCGGGAGAACTGGCCGCGCGGCTTTCACAGTGCGGGGTTGTGTCCCGCTCTGAGGGTGAAGAGCTCGCACCAGATCTGAAGCCGGGGCAACGCCTGGTGACCCTGGATGGACATCTCTGGCGTTGGGATGGATTTACCCGCACCCCAGCAGCGCCAGTCGCTGCAGCCGAGCGTCTGGAACAGCAGGCCCGATTGGAAGCCGCTCAATCCGCTCTCGGTCCTCAGCGTCAGAAAGTTTCAGAATTACAGGCCCATTTCGCCGAGATCCGCGGCGCACGCATTGGAGCGGAGGAAGATCTCAAACAGGTCCGCCGCAACGTGCAGGATGCCACCCAGCGTCTCGACCAGGCGCGGCGAAACCTGGCGAGCGCCAAACAACACACGGATCGTGCGAGCCTGAAAGCAGACTCCGCCAAGGAAAATCTCGCGCGCGTCGAATCAGATCTGCATATTGCCAGAGAGGCGTATCAAACCGCGGCGAAGCCCGAGAATACTGAAGACCTGGCGCGGCTGGAACAGGCTGTCGCGGAAGCCCGTAACGTACTGGCATCGGCGCGCGAGCGAGAGACCGAATGCCGGGGACGGCTCACCGACCTGACCCGGAACCGCCAGCAGGCAATGGCCCGTCGTAATGCTCTCGAACAAGATGTCGAGCGCTGGACGGGACGTCTGGAAAGCTCAGCGACCCGCGTTCAATCGCTGGTGACCCGCCGGGCGGAAGCCGCGCGCGAAGCCGCCGCCGCGAAAGCTCGCCCTGAATCGCTTCAGACCCAACTCGATACGCTGGCCGCCCGAGTCGACGCTCTCGAGAGTGAACGGCAGGCCGCGGCTGATGCGCTGGCAGCGCGTGAATCTGAAATACGCGAAGTGGAGGAAGCGGCCCGCTCGACCAATAATCTGGCGATGAGCGCGCGCGAAACCCTGGCCATCGCGAATGCCAAGCTTGAAAACGCGACTGAGCGATTGTCTGAAGCCTCTGAGATTGCCCAATCCAATTTCCAGCGGGCACCAGAGGGCCTGCTTGCGGTCGCGAAAGAAGGTCTCGATGAAGAGACTATGGCCGCACTCGATGTGAGAGACGCCGAACGCCAGCTGGATCAGCTGCGCCATGATCGTGAGCGTCTCGGCGGTGTAAATATGGAAGCCGAATCGGAAGTTGAGGAACTGTCCTCGCGGCTCGGCCTGCAAGCGGACGAGAAAGCTGACCTCACAGCCGCCATCGCCAAGCTCCGCGAAGGCGTGAAAGCGCTCAATGATGAGGGACGCACGCGGCTTCTCGGTGCCTTTGAGCAGGTCAACGAGCACTTCAAAGCCCTGTTCACGACGCTGTTCCGTGGCGGCGAAGCAGAGCTACGTCTGATTGATGCCGACGATCCACTCGCAGCGGGACTGGAAATTTTTGCTCAGCCTCCCGGAAAGCGCCTCGGTACGCTGTCCCTGATGTCAGGCGGCGAGCAGGCCCTCACAGCGACAGCATTGATTTTCGCTGTCTTCCTGTCGCGGCCATCTCCGATCTGTGTCCTCGACGAGGTCGACGCCCCGCTTGACGACGCGAATGTCGACCGGTTCTGCCGGATGCTCGATGAAATGCGTCAACGCACCGACACCCGTTTCATCGTCATCACCCATAATCCAGTAACGATGAGCCGTATGGACCGCCTGTTCGGGGTCACGATGCGCGAAAAAGGCGTTTCGAAACTGGTCTCAGTTGATCTTGATACCGCCGAAGAGCTTGTTGCCGCGGAGTAGACGCGGTAGCGACTCGGTATGAATAGCGACAAAAACGACGATCTCGGGGCCCGGATTGCCCGCGCCAAAAGCGCGCAGGAAGACCTGGAGAAAAAGCAGAGACAGCATGAATCTGCGTCTGGCGTATCCGCCGGAGCGCTCGCTTTGCGTTACGGCGCGGAGTTCGGAGCGTCCGTATTTGTTGGGATTATGATCGGTTTGGGTATCGACCACTTCTTCGGAACGAAGCCCTGGGGGCTCCTGATCATGATGTGCTTCGGGTTTGCTGCCGGAATCCTAGGTGTTATTCGCGCTTACAAAGAGTTGACTGACGCGGCTAATCCGGTCATGAGCGCCGACAAAACAGGCTCTAACCCTGAAGAATAGACGTACAAATGACTC
>JANSXJ010000044.1 GCA_024743015.1 Hyphomonas sp.
GAAGCGCGGCTACCGCCTCATCGCGGCAGAAGGGCGGGCTTGCGAAGAGCCGGTCCCCGTTGTGCAGGCCCGCAACGTCCCGCTTCTGGCGATGGTCGCTTTGCCAATGATCGCAATATTGGTGTTCGCAATGGGCCAGTTCTTCAATGCTCAGGCGCCGACTGCAGAAACGCTCAGCGTGCAGGTAAGTGCAGCCGTGAACGAAACAGGTGACGCGCAATACGACGCCCTTACAGCATCTGTAACAGAGCTTCTGTCCGTTGAGCTCGCGCGGCATGAGGCGTTGAAAGTGTCGACGCGCTCGAATGCGGCGGTCATCGTCAGCGGAAAACTCATCCTTTGGGACGGGCATCCATCCATGTCGATCCACGCCCAATCTGCTGCATCCGGAGAAATTATCTGGTCAGGCATGGCGAGCGGTCCTGAAACGCTACTGCCGCGACAGGTACGTCGTGAGATCTCAGAGTTTGCTGAACTCGCTGCAAGTACGGAGCGTGAAAGCTAGACTGAGAAGCTGGTCCCGCACCCGCAACCGGCGGTGGCGTTTGGATTGTTGATCTTGAAGGCCGCACCGATAAGTTCAGTGGAGAAGTCAATTTCCGACCCTGCCATGAACTCAAGGCTCATCTCGTCGACCAGAACACTGACGCCATCGCGTGTAATCACCAGATCGTCCTGATTGGCTGTATCGTCGAGATCGAATTTATAAGAAAATCCAGAGCAGCCGCCGCCTTCGACGGAAACCCTTAGGTAGGACATTTCCGGTTGTTTCTCCAGAATCGCTTTAATGCGCTTCGCAGCCGACTCAGACAGGGTAATATTGCTCATGAGCAAGAAGATAGTGACGCCAGACATTCCTGAAAAGAGGGCAGTGTTCGCGACGCGCTGGGAAGAGTCGCGCGGGCGGTTCATTGAAGAGCCTCATTCTGCGACACGCACGCCGTTTCAGAGGGATCGGGATCGGATCATCCATGCTTCGGCTTTTCGCCGCCTGAAGCAGAAAACTCAGGTTTTTGTCGCGCATGAAGGCGATCATTATCGCACCCGACTGACGCATTCGCTGGAAGTTGCGCAGATTGCCCGCTCCGTAGCGAGGACGCTTGGGCTGGACGAGGACCTCGCCGAGGCCATGGCGCTGGCGCATGATTTGGGGCATCCGCCATTCGGCCATGCTGGCGAAGACCAGCTCGACGAGTGTATGGCCGAGTATGAGGGCTTTGATCACAATGCGCAGACCCTGCGCGTCGTGACCCGGCTTGAAGACCGGTACCCGACTTTCCAGGGACTGAACCTCACCTGGGAGATGCTCGAAGGCCTGGTCAAGCATAATGGTCCACTGATCACGGCGGATAATTCGATTCAGGATCTGCCGGTGGCGTTTCGCGATTTCCCCTGGCTAGAAGAGCTCGAGCTCGATCAATTCGCCGGGCCGGAAGCACAGGTGGCGGCTCTGGCCGACGATATCGCTTACAATAATCACGATATTGATGACGGTATCGCTGCGCGTCTGTTCACGATTGAAGACCTGCTGGAGCTGCCATTGGTCGGCGATATTTTCCGCAGTGTTCAGGATGAGTATCCAGCCCTTGGGACAAAAAAGACGGTGGGCGAAGCCGTGCGCCGTCTGATCGGACATTGGATCAATGATCTGACGACAGAAACGCGGCGGCGGGTCGAGAAATACAAGCCGCAAAGCGTGGTGGATGTGCGATCGATGCCCGAGCCGCTCGTGGCGTTTTCCGATGAGCTGGAACACGACCAGCGCGCCCTCCGGGCCTTCCTGTATGAGCGGATGTACAAGCACTACAAGGTCAACCGTATGCGAAGCCAGGGCAAACGCATCCTGAGCGAGCTGTTCGAGCTGTTCATGGCCGAGCCAGAAACTCTGCCCGATGTCTGGCGACGCGATGCAGAGCAGTCGCCACCGGTCCGGCGCGCGCGCCTGGTCTGCGATTATCTCGCCGGAATGACGGATAATTACGCGATCGATCTCCACCGCCGCCTGTTCAGCATGGAAAGCATGTTGTGAGGGGAGTGTGGATGGGTGGATTTGTCGGGTGATGCAGGTCGCCTTAAGGCGGGCACTCGTGATGTCCGCTTTTGGGTCAGAAGCGGACATAAGCCCTGAGGCCCTCATCCTGAGCCTGTCGAAGGATAGAGGGCCGCGCGCCCAAAGTCCGCCAGTCCCTACGCAGGCAGTGACCCAAGGATCAAAGTTCACCAATCATCCATGGACACCTGCCTGGGCAGGTGTCTCCGGAAAGCCCGTCTCGTCCTTCGACAAGCTCAGGATGAGGCTTCCACTTTATCCGCCCATCCCGGCGCAGGCCGGGATCTCCTGCCGCGTAGCCTAAAGCCATCGACAGAGATCCCGGGGCGAACCCGGGATGAGCGGAGGTGTTTTACATCCCCTCCGACGTCGAAAGCGGTCATATTCTCCGCGACCCAAGCTCTCCTCCAATAGCCCAGTCGCATCTCTCGCATGAGCCCATCAAAACCATCGGCGTGTGCAGCCTCAATTCAGTCGCGGAATTTAGGCATCGTTAACAAAACAGGCCTAGCTGTTAACGAAAGGAAATATGGCAGGGGTGCTTTTATGAGCCGTGCACAGAACGGGCCCGACTATGATTTTGGCCCATATGAAGATGAATATCGGGGGTTCGAAATTCGCGACGACGAGTCCGGGCGCGGTCCACTGATTCTGATTCTGGCTCTGGGCGTGTTGCTAATCTTCGCCGGTGTGGTCTGGAACACTTATCGACAAGGCGTTCGTCCTGCCGAAGGCGGCCTGCCGGTCATTGCCTCCGATGACGCGCCATACAAGCGTTCACCCGATGAACGAGGCGGTCTGGAAGTGGCGGGCCAGGATAAAGGCTATTACGATTCCATGGACGGCCTTGGTGATCCGGCCATGCAACAGGCTGCGGCCCGCGATCCGGTCGATATCCGTCGACGCGCGACTCCAACTTTGGAGGGCGGTCCCTTGCCGCCGATCGAGCAGAGCGACGATACGTCCAATACTGAATTGGCGGATACCAGCGAACCTACCGTTGAACCAGCGAGTGATGATCAGCAGATCAGAATCGCCGCAGTGCAGCCGGTCACGCCGGCCACGCGGCCTCAGGCGCCAGCGGTCAGCGCACCGAGCGTTTCCCGCTTTGCAGCCAGTGGGGCATATCAGGTCCAGCTTGCAGCATTGCGCAGCGAAACGGCCGCACAAACTGCCTGGACCGGTCTTCAGGATAGCGCGCCAGACCTTTTCGCAGGGGCGAAACTTGACATTCAGCGTGCAGATCTTGGTGCGCGCGGTGTGTTCTACCGACTCCGCGTGGGCACATTTTCTGATCGCGCCGCTGCAAAAGGGTTTTGCGAAGACGTCAAAGCGGCGGGTAAGGATTGTATGGTTGTCGCGAAGGCCAGTGGATGAGCTTATCTGCCTGCATCACGAGCGTTTCTGGCCCGGTTCTCCTTGCGGAGGAACGGGCCTTTTTGCGTGAAGCTGCACCCTGGGGCGTGATCCTGATGGGGCGGTCTTGCGTGGATAAGGCGCAGGTGCAGACGCTGACGCGTGAAATCCATGAAGCGCTCGGACGCGAAGCCCTGATCTTCATTGATCAGGAAGGTGGCCGCGTGGCGCGCCTCAAGGCACCTGAATGGCCGAAGTTTCCGGCGGCTGGCGTCTATGGTGAGCTATATTCAAGTGCGCCGGAAGCGGCTGAGGAAGCCTGCTATCTCGGTCATCGTCTGATGGGACAAGAGCTTGCAGAACTGGGTATCCACGCGGATTGTGCCCCGTGTTGCGATTTACGCCAGCTCGACACGCATGACGCCATTGGGGATCGGTCATTTGGCTACACGGTGGATGCCGTTGTTTCCCTGACAGAAGCTGCCTTGAAGGGCTTATCGGATGCCGGAGTGGCCGGTGTGGTCAAGCACATGCCGGGGCAGGGGCGCGCGACCATGGACACGCACTATGACCTGCCATCTGTGGGCGCGGACATGGAAACCCTGATGCAGGATATGTCTGTTTTCAGTGCAATCTCCGATCAAGCGCCCATGGGAATGACATGCCACGTCATTTTTGAGGCTTTTGACGCACACTTGCCGACGACGATCTCCGAAACGGTCATTTCGGAAACAATTCGTAAGCGAATCGGATTTGATGGTCTCCTGATGACGGATGATTTGGGCATGGATGCGCTGGGCGGGGCGCTGGCAGATCGCGGTGCGAAAGCACGTGCGGCGGGCTGCGATGTCCTGCTGCATTGTTCAGGCTTCCTGCAGGATCCGGCAGATATTCTCAATGAAATGGAAGAGGTTGCGTCCGCCGCGGGTACGCTTGACGGGCAAGCGCTTCAGCGCGCCCAGACCGCCGAACAAGCCGTGAAAACGCCGACTGAGTTCGACTCCGAGCAAGGCTGGGCGCGGTTCAATCACCTGATGTCAGGTGCAGAGGCGAGGGTATAGATGATGGAACTTGTCTCGAATGATCTTGTGACAATGGACGAGGACGTCGAGGTTGAAGATATCTTCACCGTCGATGTGTCTGGCTATGAAGGTCCGTTGCACCTTTTGCTCGATCTGTCTCGCAAGCAAAAAGTAGATCTTCTGCACGTCTCGATCCTGGAGTTGGCGACCCAATACCTTGAATTTATTCAGGAAGCTCAGGACAAGCGGATCGATCTGGCAGCTGACTATTTGCTCATGGCGGCTTGGCTCGCTTATCTGAAGTCCCGCCTCCTGCTGCCAAAACCCAAAAAAGAGGGCGAGGGGGAAGCCTCTGCCGAGGATGATGCGCTCAAGCTGGCTTTCCGGCTGCGCCGCCTGGATGCGATGCGCGAAGCCGGGGAAGCGCTGATGGATGGCACTGTCCTTGGGCGTGATATTTTCCTGCGCGGGATGCCTGAACAGCCCAAAGTCGTGAAAACCACTGAGTATGATACGACTCTGTACCATCTGATGCAGGCCTTTGGAGGCATCCGGCAACGCAAAGCGAAAGAAGCGCCGCACACAATCGAAAACCAGTTTGTCCTGCCGCTGGAAAGCGCACGCGACAATTTGCGAACGCTCAGTCCCAAACTTACCGAATGGGCGAGCCTCGATGATATTCGTCGACAATTGGTCGGCGTTGACCCAGACGTGCCGCCAAGGTCAGTAACGGCCAGTGTTTTTTCCGCGACGCTCGAATTGACCCGCGACGGCGATGTCGACGTTCGTCAGGACGCGCATTTCGCGCCGCTCTACTTGCGCAATAAAGTCCAACCTACACAGGGGATTGCACCATGACCAAGCCTGATAGCTCGATCCCGATTGCAGAAGCCCCAGAGGATATTCGACGCGCCGTGCAGCAACTCTCATTCGCATATAAACGGTCGGCGGAAACGCTCTACGAGGCCGAAGACGAGGCCATGGCGGAAGCGGTGCGCCGGGCCGAAGCAGTTCTGTTTGCTGCTGGACAGCCATTGGAAGCGAGCGAAATCGCTGAAGTCCTCCCGCAAGGGGTGGATGTGCCCGCCGTTTTGATGACGCTGAAGTCGACCTATGCGGAGCGCGGGGTGAACCTGGTCGAAGTCGGCGGTCGCTGGCGGTTCCAGACGGCGGATGATCTCGGATACTTGTTCGTCGAAGAGCGTCATGAACAAAAGAAACTCTCGCAGGCTGCCCTCGAAACACTGGCGATTATCGCTTACGGCCAGCCGGTCACTCGGGCCGAAATTGAAGCGGTTCGCGGCGTTGCCGTTTCAAAGGGCACGATTGACGTCCTGATGGAAGCTGGATGGGTCAAGATCAAAGGCCGTCGGCGTACGCCGGGGCGTCCGGTGACGCTGGGTACAACCGATAAATTCCTGGAGCATTTCGGGCTCGAGAGCCTTGATGTTCTACCCGGCCGCGCAGAACTCGAGGCGGAAGGTCTGCTCTCGGACGTGATCCCTGACGGTTTCTATGCCGACGGAACGAGCATGCACAATGAGTCCGAAGATGTGGGCCCTGAAATCGAAGGCGATGAGGACTCTGACTTCGTAACCGATTATATTGGTGAGGACGAAGAAGAGGTTCATTAGGCTTTTTCTGCCAGTGAAACCTCTGTCAGGCCATTGTAACAGGCGGTCTGGCGCGTTATCTCAACGCTGTTAACGTGGAGAATCTGGATGTCCCCAAGTATCTGGCAATTGTTGATTGTCGCCGTAGTCGCGCTGCTTTTGTTTGGCGGTCGCGGGCGCATCTCTTCGATCATGGGTGACCTGGCCAAGGGAATCACCAGCTTTCGGACGGGTCTGAAAGAGGGCGATGCCGAAGCTAAGGCTGTGGATAAGGAAGACATGGTCAACATCACGCCCGAGACGGAAAAGGCAGAGTCAAAAGACTAATCTGCCTGTATTGAACGCGGAAGGCGTACCGACATGCTGCCGCAATTCGGATTTAGCGAGCTTTTATTTCTGGTCATTATCGCCCTGATCATTCTCGGGCCGAAAGACCTGTCGCTAACCATGCGAAAAATTGGCCAATTCGTAGCGCGTGGTCGCTCGATGGCGAATGAATTCCGCGCCGCGTTTGATGATATTGCCCGCCAGGCAGAGCTGGATGATCTGCGCAAGGAGATCGAAGACCTGAAGCGCGATAATGCCGTGACTCAGGCTGTCGATGATTTAAAATCCGTCGAGAAAGACATCAATGACAGCGTCATGCGCGAAGAACGTGCGATGAAAGAGGAGCTGAACAAGCCGGAGGCGCCCGCTCCCGAACCGCCAGCGCCTGCTGAAGCCGCTTCTTCGGAGGTAGAAGAGCCATCTGCCAAGCCGGAAGACAAGGCGGCGTCATGACCAAAAACGACCTGCCAGCCGATCAGAAACCCGACATCGTCCCGGACGAGATTGAGTCATCGCGCGCGCCCTTGCTCGATCATCTGAACGAGCTGCGTTCGCGCCTGATGAAGGCCTTGATCGCATTTGTGATTGCCACGATTGGTTGTTTCTTTTTCGCCGGGCCGATTTTCAACATTCTGGTCGAACCGTTCATGGAAGCGTTCCGTAATTCGGAGATTACCGAAGACCCGCGTCTGATCTATACCGCGCCGCTCGAGTTTTTCTTCGTGAAACTCAAGATTGCGCTGTTTGCAGGTCTTTTCGTTTCCTTCCCGATTATGGCCTGGCAGGTCTATGCATTTGTCGCGCCGGGTTTGTACAAGAATGAGCGCGGTGCGTTTTGGCCGTTTCTGGTGTCGGCGCCGGTTCTGTTCACCATTGGCGTCCTGTTCGTTTTCTATGTGATGATGCCGCTCGTTATGGCGTTCGCACTCAGTCAGCAGCAGGCCGGGGGCATGGACGCCGTCCAGATTGAGGCCCAGATTAAAGTGTCTGAATACCTCTCGCTAAGCATCGCCCTGATGACAGCGTTTGGACTGTCTTTTCAGCTGCCGGTGATCCTTGCTTTGCTGGGGCGTGCGGGGCTGGTCAGTTCGGACACACTTCGCAAAGGGCGCAAGTATGCGATTGTCGGCATTCTCGCTGTCGCCGCTTTTGCGACCCCGCCAGACTTTATTTCCCAGATCATGCTGACCGTTCCGGTCTACGGTCTGTACGAGCTCAGTATCTGGATCGTGTCTGTGATGGAGCGGAAGGCCGCTGAGGAAGAAGCCGAGTTGAATAAGGCTTAGGGCTCGCCGCAGTCCGGCAGTTCAAGTCCGGAAGGAAGCGCACTCGCTTCGGACCCGCACGCTCCCTCAAAACTGGCAGTCTCGATCCCAATCGAACCTTCGAACACAGCGCCTGCCAGCCGCGCATCGCGGAAGCTGACATCCGTCACATTGGCACCGCGCAGATCGACATTGGTCATAATCGCATTGTCGAAAACAGACCCGGTAAGATCAGCCGCTGATAGCTCGGCAAGGACCATGTTGGCCGCGGAGAAGTCAGCACCATGAACCGTCGAAGACTGAAACTGTGCGCCGGTCAGAGTTGCGCCAATGAACTTTCCGCCACTGATATCTGCGCCGGTGAGAACAATGCCAGCCATTTTGGAGCCGTTGAAACTTGCGCCTTGCAGTCGCGAGCCGATCAGAATGGCTTCGGAGAAGGAGGCACCGGAAAAATCACTGAGACGAAGATCTGCACCGACCGCCTGTACACCATCAAAATTCGCATCGAGGGCCTGGACGTTGCGCAGGTTTGCAGATGTCAGATCTGCGCCGGGATAGTTCGCCTTGGAGATGTTCCACCCCGACATGTTCCGCCCGACCAATGAGCAATCGATGCAGGATCCGCTATAGGACGGCGCCCAGGCGATGCGGCTAGGCGCTTCCTGAGGCATGGCGGGCAACGCGATCGATGCAAGCGCACCTACTGATGCGAGCGTGCGAAGGATGTCCCGTGAGTTCATGACAAAGACATACGCGCGTGCGCTCGGATCCATAACTGAAATTGTGGTAATGCAGACCACATTTACGCAGCTGTTGCATACAAGCCTCACCTGAAGCATGCGGGTGTGACGCTATTCTGCGGGCTTCGAGATGTTGGCGGTATTATTCGTCAGTCACGATTGGGGAAGGGCGCGGAATCACAAAGACAGTCCCTGCATCAATTGGGCTTTGGTGTTCGATTGTGCCGAGGTTCGGATTGGCCGCGAGAAACTCGGAAAACGTGGATTCTGGCGACACAGTTTTGAAGTATTCAAACAGGTCGGCTGCTTTCAAAGGTACGGTGGTTTCCAGGAAGACATACTGAGCTGCCGCCGCATTCATATGCTGGGGAGGAATGATCTTGATATCGCCGCTAAATTTGAGAAGCTCGGCATTTGCGCATGGTAGGCTCGTTAGCGAAAAGGCCCATAACGCTGCAGCCAAAGGTGTTATCTTTCCCAACGGCATGACGCGATCTCCTGAGTGAGCTGCGTCAGGCTAGGGTGTTTAGAGAAACAAACCAGCTGTCACTTCTGACAGTGAAAAGAGCTAAGGCAGACTCTCGCCCCCGCCCAAAGCAAGCCTATTCTGATGCCTCGGCTTTGCCGACAAAGCCGCAAGTGTCACATGTCATCTCTTGATCGACTTCATCCAAATAAAGGGTGAAGCTGCCACAATTCTCGCAGGCTTCCGCAAGATAAGCCGGTGTCGACGGGTCGTCCGCCGCGGCCTCTTCCAGAATTTCCTCGGCCCGCTCGGCATCTCGCTCTTCGCGTTTGCGGTTGAGGATGACGATATTGTCTGGGATTTGTCCGCGAGAATAGCCTCGTGAGATCAGGTGTGCGGCTTCATCCGGCAGCGGTTGGGCGTGAGACTTTTCAATTCCATCCTCCAATCCCCTGCCTAGACCGTCATGTGTCACATCCCCTAGCTCTGCGAGATCCTCGCGTGCCAGATAGGACACAGCGAGCTCGCGGAAAATGTAATCAAGAATAGACGTCGCGCGGGTGATTTGGTCGTTCCCTGTGACCTCGCCTGCCGGTTCGAAACGGGTGAACACGAAAGCGTCGACATATTCTTCCAGCGGCACGCCATATTGCAGACCCAGCGAAACGGCGATGGCGAAATTGTTCATCAGGGAGCGGAACGCAGCCCCTTCCTTGTGCATGTCGATAAAAATCTCACCGATAGACCCATCGTCAAATTCACCGGTATGAAGATAAACTTTGTGACCACCAACCGTCGCTTTCTGGATGTAGCCTTTTCGCCGGTCGGGCAAGCGGGTGCGAGACACGCTGCTGGGGGCCTCGATGAACGTCTGAGGCGCCGCATCTTCGGCCATCAGGTCTTCGGCGAGCGCGGTAATGTGTTCCATGCGATCGGCGGTGAGGCGATCGACCTCGGTATCGAGCGCCGGGACCCAGGCGGAGATATCCGCTTCGAGTAAGGCTGCAAGATCGACCTCGCCCTGGCCGCCGAGGCCAAGCACGATTGGAATGTCTGCCGCTTTCTGGACCGCTGATGCGAGCGCGATCAAATCAGCCTTAGTGACGGTCTGGCTGATCCCGGCTTGCTCCAGTGCGGCTCCCGCAAGCTTGTCCGGTCGACCATCCAATGCGTCTTCGGCTTCAGCGATTTCGCGCTTTGAAAAGCCTATCGTCTTGAGCAAGGCGCGCCCGTCTGCGTCGAAGGATTCCGGCGCCAGGCGCAAATCATTGGAAATGATGTCATCTCCCAGCACCCAGCGCGAGAACGCCGCATTCAAGGGAAGCCCCTCGCCGAGCGCGCTTTTGACCTTGTCGATGGCCTGGGTGGAGAAACCGCGTGTTCGGAGGATATCCCCGCTGAAATGCGGCATCAGTTCCAGGTCCGCAGCTGCGTCAATTTCCGCCAGCAGCGATGGCAGAGCTTCCGGAGCTTTGCGGGCGAGGCCCAGCCGCGCCAACAAATGTAGATTCGGCGCATCCTCTTCGATCGCTTCGACGAGCGTCGTCATAGCCGATAAGCCCTGAGAGACCGGTTGGAACCGCGCCAGCGCTTTGGCCGAAAGCGGCACTACGGCAAGTCCGACATCACGCTTGGATTTCGACGCGGAGCGAATGGGCAGGCCCAGTGTATCGGCGTATTTCTTCGTGAAACTACTGCCCTTCGCAGCGGAGAGGAGCAGCTTCAATAATGCGGTTAGCGCTGCGCCGCTGTCTGCCGAGTACGGGAGGCCGAGGCCGAGCAGGGCGCCAGAGAGGCCGCAAGGAACAAGCACGATCTTTGAGTCGTGCTCGCCGCATGCGGCTGCAACAAGATCGTTGAGCACATCAGCTTCGAAGCCGTCCGGTGTAATGAAGCGCGCCAAATCGATGGCGAGGGCGGGTGTGTCTGGATCCGGTAAGTCCGTCTTGGCAATGAAGGTTCCTACTCCGGCCCGGCGGATATCATTGATCTCCTCCGGAGACAGATCCCCATTCGATGCACATGCCGGCGGCGCGGCAGATTCGATTGCATCATTTCGAAACGCCGTTGCCAGCGCGTCAAATCCCTGGCCTTGCTGCAAAGCTTCCTCAATCAAGGCGAGCGGCACGCCCCTCGCCACGGCTTCTGCGAGTTCTGCGTTTTGCGGCGCATCGCTCAGTCCTTCGAGCAATTCGGCCATGGCCAGCTTGCTGGTTCGATTCAGGCGTTGCGCTGAGGCGGCAGTGCTTGCGTCGTCTTTTGATGTCAGATTTGTGAGCGGTATTGCGCACAGGTCCGAGAATGGCATGATCGCACTGATCAGCCCTTCTTCCTTCGCTGTTTCCAGCAATTGTGCGTTGCGACCCAATGCAGACATAAACTGCGCCCTCCAGCCAGAGCGGGCTTGACCTTGCCCGCGACATGATGTGTTGCCTGTCCTAACTAGATTCGCGCGCACACACGCGCCATATTGCGAACAAATATCACTGTCAGGACGTGAATCATGTTCAAGCTCTTTACTTGGTGGAACGGTATCAGCCCCGGCGGCTGGTTCGATATTAAGCGCCGCAGCGTTCATGTCGGCACAGACGACTATGGCAATCGCTATTTCGAAGATCGCAAAGTGTCGGTCGAAGGTCGCAAGCGTCGCTATGTGATCTATGACGGTCTGGCCGAACCGTCCAAGGTGCCGCCGGAGTGGCATGGCTGGCTTCACTATACGTTCGATGAAGCACCAACCAATGCGCCTCTGAAGCGGCAAGATTGGGAAACCGATCATACGCCAAACATGACTGGAACAATGTTCGCTTACCGCCCAAAAGGCACGCTGCGTGAAGGCGGAGAACGCCGCGAAGCCGATGCCGATTATGAGGCCTGGGATCCAAATGCGTGAATCAATATTTGAAACTCTGGTGGGCCTTGCCGTCCTGATCGTGGCGGGCGTTTTCCTGTGGTTCGGTCTGGCGCGTGGTTCCGATGGCGGCCCGACCGGAGAAGTCGTCGAACTTGGCGCTCGCTTCAGCAGCGCGGCGACGATTGACCGGGGCACAGATGTTCGCATGGCCGGTGTGAAGATCGGCACGGTGCGTGACGTCGCGCTTGATCGCGATCGTGCAGAAGCGCTCGTCACGCTGGCAGTCGATTCAGAGATTCTCCCCCTTGGCGATGGCACGACGGCGCGTGTACAGTCGGAAAGCCTGCTCGGCGGATCCTATATCAATCTGGAACCGGCTGAGGGCTTTGGCGAAATCATCGCTTGTGGCGCGGAAGAAGAGCTATTTAGCGAGTCCGGCTGTGGTGAAATTCTTTACGCGCAAGGATCTGTCGATCTGATGACGCTGTTTGCGTCCTTCGCCGCAGGAAATGGTGGAGGCGAGGAGTGATCCGCGCCGCCTTGCTGGGGATTTGCGGCTTAGGTTTAGGCGCCTTCGCCATCGCTCAAAACGAAACTCAGAACGAGCCGACCGATCTCGAAGCTCTGCTGTTTGGTGAAGATGGCGAAGAGCTATCGCCAACGGAAGACCGTAACTATCGGCAGCACGACACTGTAACTCTGCGGGCGCTGGATAAAATAACCGGTCGATCAACCGATTTCGATATGATCGTGGGCGAGCCTAAAGTGTATGGGTCCCTGCGGGTTGATCTCGATGTTTGCTTCCAGACACCGCCGGAGGAACCGCCAGAAAGCGCGGCGTTCCTGCGCATCACTTCGGCGACGTCCAAGCAGGTTCAGACCATGGCAGAGCCGCGGGATCTGACCGATGAGGAGCTGGCAGAATCCGAAAGCGAAGATGCTGATATTCGGTTCAGCGGCTGGATGTTCGCATCGTCGCCTGGCCTCAGCGCGCTAGAGCATCCGGTCTACGATATCTGGGTGATTGCCTGCAGTGAAGTTGATCCGTCTGTGCTCAATCCAGCTTTACCAAACGAATAAAAATCCCCCTCAAGCCTCAGAGCGGACCAGAGCCGGTCGCGAAACGCGTCGCGGGTGATCTCCTGTAATCCAAACTGCTCCAGGTGCGGATTGTGAAATTGCGCATCAAGGAGGCTGTATCCGCCTACGCGCAGCCGGGCCACGAGATGAACGAGGGCGATCTTGGAGGCATCCGTGCGCCGGGAGAACATACTCTCGCCAAAGAATGCGCCGCCAAGTGAAACTCCATAGAGGCCGCCAACCAGCTCACCATCCTCGGTCCAGCACTCGACGCTGTGGGCGTGCCCCTCGCGATGCAAGGCGGAGTAGAGGTTCAAAATCGCATCATTGATCCAGGTCGCTGGTCGCGTCGGGTGCGGCTCGGCGCACGCTTCGATAACGCGATTGAACGCAGTGTCCACGGTGACCCGATACGGGTTTTTCCGCACCGTTCTACGCAGTCGGGACGGCACATGAAATTCGTCTAGCGGCAGAATTCCACGGACATCAGGATCCATCAGGAAAAGCCGCATATCTTCGCGCGAATCCGCCATTGGGAAGACGCCGCGGCGATAGCAGTTCAACAGATCGGTCGTATCGAAACGCTCTGACATCCGGTCAGTCTATTTCAAACCGAGGAAACGCTCCAGCCAGTGGATATCGTAATTACCATCAATCACGTCCTGCGCCTCAACCAGCTTTCGATGCAGCGGCAGCGTTGTGTCGACGCCGAGGACGACCATTTCGTCGAGCGCTCGCCGCAAACGCATGATGCATTCATTGCGCGTGCGACCGTGCACGATCAGCTTCGCGATCATGCTGTCATAGTGGGGCGGGATTGAGTATCCGGCATAGACCGCGCTATCGAGGCGCACATCCGGGCCGCCGGGCGCGTGGAAATCGGTAATCTTGCCTGGCGACGGGACGAACGTTTCGTGATGCTCAGCATTGATCCGGCACTCAATCGCGTGCCCGACGAGCAGGACGTCTTCCTGAGAGAATGAGAGCTTCTTGCCATCGGCAACGCGGATCTGCTCGCGGATCAGATCGATACCGGTGATCATCTCGGTCACTGGATGCTCGACCTGAATGCGGGTGTTCATCTCGATGAAATAGAAGTTTCCGTCTTCATAGAGGAACTCCATCGTACCGGCGCCGCGATAGCCCATTTTCTTCACCGCCTTGGCGACGATGGTTCCGATCTCTTCGCGCTGCGCCTGGTTGAGGGCAGGCGATGGGGCCTCCTCGAACACTTTCTGGTGACGGCGTTGCAGCGAACAGTCGCGCTCCCAGAGATGGCACACATTGCCATGTGTATCGGCGATCAGCTGGATCTCGATATGCCGCGGCTTGCCGAGATATTTCTCGAGATAGACGGCGTCATCACCGAACGCGGCCTTGGCCTCGGTCTTGGCTGACTTGATGGCTGAATCGAGATCCTTCTCCGTTTCGGCGACGCGCATCCCGCGTCCGCCGCCGCCGGATGCGGCTTTGACGAGGACGGGGTAGCCGATCTTCTTGGCGACTTTCTTGCCTTCGCTGATCGAAGAGACGCCGCCATCAGAGCCAGGCACAACCGGCACGCCGGCATTAATCATGGTCTGCTTGGCGGTGATCTTGTCGCCCATGGTGCGGATATGCTCCGCGGTTGGTCCGATGAAGATCAGGTCATGCGCTTCCACCATCTCGGCGAATTGCGCATTTTCCGAGAGGAAGCCGTATCCCGGGTGGATCGCGTCGGCGCCCGTGATCTCTGCGGCCGCAATGATCTGCGATTTCTTCAGATAGCTTTGTGCGCTGGGGGCCGGACCGATGCAGACACTTTCGTCGGCGAGACGTACCGCCATGGCATCGCGATCGGCTTCAGAATGCACGGCGACGGTCGCAATGCCCATCTCCTTACAGGCACGGTGGATGCGCAGCGCGATTTCGCCGCGATTCGCGATGAGAACTTTTTCAATCATCGTTTCGTGTCCTTATTCGACGACGATCAATGGCTCGCCAAACTCAACCGGTTGCGCATCGTCGACGAGAATTTCTTTGACGGTACCACCGGCCTCAGCGATGACGGGATTAAACGTCTTCATCGCTTCGATGAGCATGAGAGTGTCGCCCTTTTTGACCTTATCACCAACGTTTACAAAGACCTTCGCACCGGGCTCGGGAGACATGTAGACGGTTCCGACCATCGGGCTGGTGATCGCATTCGCGGGGGCGGCAGCAGCTGGGGTGGCGGCCGGTGCTGCAACCGGCGCTGCGGCCGCTGCAGCAACGGGAGCAGGTGCGGCCGCGGCGGGCGCATGAACCACAGTCGGTGCGACGGGCGCCATTGACGTGGCCTTGCTGACACGGATGCGCAGACCTTCATGCTCGACTTCGACCTCGCCGAGATCAGCCTCGCGCAGGATAGCAGCGAGTTCGCGGACCAGACCGGCATCGAGTTTTGACTTGCTTGTGGACATTGGGGACGGGCTCCTCAGTCTTTTTTCTTATGGAGGATGGCAGTTAAGGCCATCAAATAACCGGACGCGCCAAAACCTGCAATGCTGGCACTGGCACAAGGCGCAACATAGTTTGTCGACCGAAACGGTTCGCGGGCGGCGGGGTTGGACAGATGCACTTCGACAATCTCGGCATTGCAAGCGCGAAGCGCGTCGTGCAGCGCGACAGATGTGTGCGTATAGGCTCCAGCATTGAGGATCACGAAGTCCGCAGAATTGGAGGCTTCCTGAACCCAATCAACCATTTGACCCTCCGAATTGGTCTGGCGAAAAGTGATCTCTACGCCCGGAGCGGCGGTCCTCATCTGCTGTTCGATATCGTCTAGCGTTTCGGATCCATAGATCTCCGGCTCGCGCGTGCCGAGCAGGTTGAGATTTGGTCCATTGAGAACATATATCTGTTGCGTCATGGTCACACGCTCTTGCGGTGGATCGTAAAGCTTGGCAAGTCCAATTTATTCAGAAGGAACGGGCCCCGTGCAGATATTCTTGAATGGTGAAAGTCAGGACGTCGCTGAAGGCACTACTGTTGAGGCGCTTGTCCTGTCGATGACCGACGATCCGCGCGGGATAGCGATTGAGCGAAACCTGGAAATTGTGCCGAAAGCTGAACATGGCCGGACTTTGCTTCAAGAAGGTGACCGGTTGGAAGTGGTGCAGTTCGTTGGCGGCGGCTGAACCAGTGGCCCGCATAACTCTGATTGCTAACTGAGTTTGTCCTCTTTCTGCGTGTAAACTGTTGCGCGAAAACAACCATACGCGATCCGCATACCCCCTATGCCGTTTATTGCCCTAGTTCGTTCACAATTGAATTCCCAAATGAGATCCGAAGCGCCCGAAGTGGCGCGAATAATGCAAGGATCCTCCCATGTTGAAGGCACTCATATTCTCAACAGCATTGCTGGCCGCCAGCCCGCTGGCGACCGCCGGAAGCAATGATTTCAACAGCGCAGAGGCGTTGGTCAGCTCTGCCGCGGTGAATATCGCGGAGACCGAAAACACGCGTGTTGCGGACGCGGTTTTGTCTCACATCGATACGCGGGCAATCGCAAATTTCACGCTGGGACGTTACGGTCGAACCCTCGCGCCCGCTGAAAAAGCACGCTTCGTTAACGCGTTCGAGAGCTACCTGCGTCGGCAGATCGAAGCCAATGCGTACCAGTTTTCTGGCGTCGCTGTGGATGTGGTTGATTC
>JANSXJ010000014.1 GCA_024743015.1 Hyphomonas sp.
CTGACGCCTCAGTGATTTGATTGAAAGCCTCATCCGGCCTAAACGCGGGATGAGGCTTTTTCGCAGACATGGACTCATCAATGACCGAATTAAAGACCGACCGTATCGTTGATGTCCCGGGAAATCCAAGGCCGGACGGCGCGCGTATCGTCTGGTTTGAAGGCGTTGGCGGCCGCCGTTTGCGGGCATGCCTCGCCCCGGCGACCGTTGAAACGCCGCGCGGCACCTGCATTGTCTGTCCGGGTCGAACCGAGTTCATCGAGAAGTATTTCGAGGTCGCACGCGAACTGCAGGCGCGGGGTTTCGCTGTATTGATCATAGATTGGCCGGGCCAAGGCCTATCGCAGCGCCTCCTCGATGATCCGCAGAAGGGTCATATTGATCGATTTGAGACATTCATGGGCGCGCTGCGAAACGGATTGGATGCGTTTGAAGAATTGCCAAGACCCTATGTCTCACTGGCGCACTCCATGGGCGGTGCGATTGCGCTCGCAGCGATTGGTCAGGGTCTCGTCAAAATCGAAGCCGCCGCGTTTTGCGCGCCGATGTGGGGTCTGCCACTTGGGCGGGTGCAACGCTATTTCATCTGGGCCATGCGGGTGATGGGGCGATCGGATGATTTCGCTCAGAAGCCGGGGCCGCCGGAGCGGTTTGAGGACAATGTGGTCACCTATGACGAGCCGCATTGGCAGCTCAACAAAGACCTGACCGACGCAGCGCCGGAGCTTTCGCTTGGCCCTGTTACCTGGGGGTGGCTCGGGGCGTCACTCGACATTTTCGGCCGGATCAACAAACCGGAAACCCTCCGCGCGATCGATATCCCGATTTTCGTGGCCAGCGCAGCGGATGAAAAGCTCGTAGACAACCGTTCGCATGCGCAAATTGCGAGCCACTTGCCCAATTGTGAGCATATCACGATTGAAGGAGCGATGCATGAAATCCTGATGGAAAAACCGGACAAGCGCGCCGAGTATTGGGCGGGGTTTGACCGTATGCTCGACCGCGCAGGCATCTGAAGCCGAGCTCAGTCGGCCTTGAATCCCGCGTCCTTGTGGGCACCGTCACAGAATGGTTTGTTCGCGGATTGACCGCAGCGACAAAGATAGGCCTTGCGGCCCGACCAGGCATCACGGCCCGATCCCGCGCGTAGGGTGAAGTTTCCGGAGACTTCCAGAGGGCCATTTGGAATACGTTTTATGGTGAGCGGTCCATTGCTTTCGATTTCCGGCAAACCTGTATCGCCAACCGCGCCGGCGTCCTGGAAATTGATTTCGCGGTGCGAGTTGTCGCAAAAGGGCTTGTTCTTCGACGCACCGCAACGACATAGGGCGGCGCGGCGCTCGACCGAGTGCATATCCGAGCTCGCGCCATCGACGGTCAGATCGCCGGACACGTAAAGCGGTCCATCATTCGAGACATGGATTTCGTTGCGTGCTGGGACCGGTTCGGTTTGCAGGGTCCCGGACGCATCCTTGACGGCGAGCGCACCCGTGGGACACCGCGCCACGATTTCTGCGACCCGGTCCTGATTGGATAGATTTGGATCGCACCAGGGGTCCCGACCGGTCTCGAACAAATCGCCTTTCGCGCGGCCGCATTCGCCAACATGAATGCACAATCGGCGATCCCAAGTGACCGTTTGCGCGTCGCCTTTATACTCGAAGATTGTTGATTTCGGCATGGTGCGTCCCCTTGCGTTTACTCGGTCAGTGGGCATTCGCCTCCGACTGGAGTTGAATATAGCTCTGGATTCCGATCCGTTCGATCAAATCGAACTGCGTTTCGATATAATCGACATGCTCTTCTTCATTGTGCAGGATTTTGCCGAACAGATCTCGGCTGACATAGTCGCGGACTTTCTCGCAATGCTCCATCGCATCCCGCAAAAGTGGAATGGCGTCTTCTTCAAGCTTCAGGTCACAGCCGAGAATTTCCTCGACACTCTCACCGATGCGGAGCTTTCCAAGGTCTTGTAGATTCGGCAGCCCCCCCAGAAAGAGAATCCGCTCGATCAGCCAGTCTGCGTGATTCATCTCTTCGATGGATTCCTTATACTCATAATCAGCCATCTTGCTGACACCCCAATCTTTCAGCATCCGGGAATGCAGAAAGTACTGGTTGATGGCTGTGAGCTCATTTTTGAGCGCTGAGTTGAGAAACTCGATGACCTTGGCGTCGCCTTTCATGGGACCACTCCGTATAATTACCTATGCTCCCTAAATAGCTTAGAGTCGGCACAATTCAACAATTTTTACAATAAAATCAAATGATTATGAAAGTGCGAGGCATTTGCAGGGCGACTGAAAATCAGTCGCACTTCACCGAGGAGGAATAGGCCAGAAAATTCCGGGCTCTAAGAGATTTTCTATTCGTTCAATGCCGCTTGCCGCATGTCGTAAATCTCATCGAGTTGGGTATCCATCGCTATCGCCATCATGATCACACTATCCACGGATTTCAGAAACCAGTCCTGGTTGATGTTCTCGAAGTCGTCCGTCGGCTTGTGATAATCGACGTGATCCTCAACCCCGAAATAGATATGCGGAATCCCAGTCCTGAAGAAGGCTGCATGGTCTGAGAGCAGAGTCCAGTCTTCTCGTGCCTCACCTTGATCGAAGCCCATTTCGATTTGCACCGGCGCGCTTTGGGCGACACGCGACACGATGGGTTTCATATCTGGCCAATGCGCAGTCCCAGAGGCCCAGAGCTTGCCATTGTCCCCCCTCGCTAACATGTCGAAGTTGATGTTCAGCGCCACATTATCCAAGGGCGCGGGTGGGTTTGCGACGAATGCGATCGCGCCACCCAGACCGTCTTCCTCAGCATCGAGCGCCAGAAAGGAAATGTCATACTTGGGAGGATTCTCGGCGAAATACTCGGCGGCTGCGAGCAGGCCAACGACGCCCGATGCGTTATCATCTGCGCCATTATATATCTGGCCATCTATCTCACCAACATGATCATAGTGCGCGGTGATGATCATTGAGAGGTCACGGTCCGCCGTGCCTTGAATGTGGCCGAGGATGTTGATTCCGCTTTTTGAAGTTTCGCCGCCCTCGAAGGGACCATAGCCGAACGGCAACTCGTATCCAGCTACGCCGGGAGAGACTCCCAGCGCATGGAACCGGTCGACAATCATGGCTCGCGCTTTGGCGTTCTCCTCCGTCCCTACCTTCCGGCCCTTCATTTCGTCCGTACTCAGGGCCTCCAGCATCGCAATCGCGGGCTCTGCTTCGAAATGTCTGGGCTGATAGGTCGTCTGTGCGGCACACGCCGCGAGACCAACCGCAACAATGGCGCTCGCGGCCAATTTAATACGAACCATGTTTTCTCCTCAAGACATTCGACGGGTACCCGCTCCAAGGCACCAGTAATTGCCCTGAGTTTATGCCATCAGAAAATCACGTTTGCCAATCTCCACACCCTGATGGCGAAGTAACGCAAATGCGATTGAAGCGTGGAAATGCATGTTAGGAAGAACGAAAGTCGACAAGTACTGGCGACCTTCCCAATTCACCGTAATCTGTCCAAGCGGGATTTCCATGACGGTCCGTTCCCGGGCGTTGAGGTCATCATCGTCAACGCTTTGAACGAACTGACTACACTTTTCGATCCGCTCCAACAACTCGTCCACCGTGGTTTCGGTGTCTGGAAAACTCGGCATTTCGAGCCCGGCAATGCGCGCCGCGGCACGGGCTGGGGTTTCTGCTGCCATCTGATACTGATTCAGCAATGGCAGCATGTCCGGGTAGAGGCGCGCGGACAGCAATACGGATTCATCGACGCCTTTGTCGATCGCATAGTCGCGGCCTTTTTTTAGGGTGCTCGCCATTGCTGGCAGGATCTGTCCCGTCGCTGATTTCAGCATGAAAGAGATGGTATCGCCCATAGTCTTGATCTCCAGATTTTCGTCAGTTTCGCAAATTGGGCCTGACAGGCGATTTCACCAGAAAAAAAGTTTGATCCAATACAATTAAGCGCGCGTAAGCCTTAGCAGAGAGAGCAATCTCTCGTCGCTGGGGTCGGTTGAAACGTTTCCTCCCTCCCAGTTTTTACTGACCCGGCGACCTACTTCTGGTCCATCGGAATAATATGCGCTTCGGCCATATATTCGATGGACCTCATTTCATGCAGCCGGCTCGCCGTGCGCTGAAACTCGAAACTGCCATCACCTTCCGGATACAAGTCCTCAGGCTCAGCTGCCGCACTGGCGACCAGTTTGACTTTGGCTTCATAAAGCGTGTCGATCAGCGCAACAAAGCGGGCGGCTTCATTACGTTTGGCCGGGCTGAGCGTTGGGATGTCCTGCAGCAGGATAGTGTGAAACATCGCGGCGATGGCTCGGTAGTCTTCTGCCCAGAGCGGACGTGCGCAGAGCTCATCAAATGTAAATCGAGCAACGCCGGCCGCCTCTCTCTCCACAGGAAGTTTCCGCCCCTTGATTGTTAGCATGCAGCTTTGCGGTGTAGCGCCAAGTGTCAGCCGCTCAAACGCCTGATCCAGGGGTTCAATGCCTTCGTCGACGGAGTACCAAACCGGTGCCTCGGTCAGCCGTTCCAGTCGATAGTCTCGATCTGAGGCGAGTTCAAAAACCTCGTTCTGCTGCTTAAGCAAGTCTATAAACGGCAGGAACAGGTGCCGATTTAGACCGTCTTTGTAGAGTTCATCTGGGTGGCGGTTTGAGGTCGCCACGACGGTTACGCCGCGCTTGAATAATTCTTCGAACAAGCCGGACAGGATCATGGCGTCAGCGATTTGCGTCACCTGAAACTCGTCAAAGCAAATGAGCTTTGCCTCGGACGCAAATTGTTTTGCGACCGGGAAAATCGGATTCGAAACGTCCTTACGTTTTCGAGCCGAATTGAGGCGCTCCTGTACCCGGCCCATGAATTCGTGGAAATGGACACGCATCGCTTTGACCGGCGCTTGTGCGTAGAACAGGTCCATCAACATGGACTTGCCCCGGCCGACGCCGCCCCAAAGATACAGCCCGCGCGCCGGTTTTGGTTTAGAGAAAAACCCACCCTTTCCAGAGCGTTGCAGTCGCTGGAGTAGCTCATCCAGCTTCTCCGCCGCTTCCATTTGAGCGGGATCTCGACTGAGGGCGCCTCCGTCTATGCGCGCGTTCAGCGTTTCAGTAATCGACCCCAAGTTCAGCTCCCCCCAAGCGCCTTGGCAACCTGTTGTGAGAAATTGGATAGCGCAGCTGGTTGGACGGCGATGGTGACCAGAATGCCAGCCAACGCGCCGCCCAGATGTGCCTCGTGCCCAATTCTTTTATTATCTCTTTGCGACAAGATCGCGCTGCCAACCAAGAAGACAATCCCGAGAACCACCGCGGGCATGAAAAACGGAATTGGAAAGATCATCAAAGGCTCGAACGGTCGGAACAGAATGAAGCTCATCACGATGCCAGATGTAGCCCCCGACGCGCCGAGCGCACGGTAAGAAGGTTTGGTCTTGTTCTCCAGAAGCGCCCATGCGTTGCCACCAAGCAAAGCAGCAAAATAGATGATCAAATAGGCGACCGGCCCAACGACGCGTTCCACAAATCCACCGAACATGAAGAGGACATACATATTCACCAATAGGTGCAGAATGCCGCCATGCAGGAAGCCGCTGGTCACCATGCGGTGCCACTCTTTCTGCTCCAGTATCGGCCCGACATGAAAAAGGTTTTTGGCCATGAAGGACGGATTGGAGAGGGCGACCAAACTGGCGATCACATTCCCCGCGATCAGCAATGACGTCACCGGAGTGGTTAGCATTTGTTCCATAACGAGGCTCTAGTCTATCCCGCGCTGCGATGCATCAGGTTTTTCTCAAACCAGATCGCCATAGAGATCGGGTCGACGATCCCTGAAAAAGCCCCAAGCCGCCCGCTCGCGGTCGATCTCGTCCAGTTCAAAGCTCGCGATAATGAAGCCTTCTTCGCTACGATTCAAATCACTAACCACCTCACCGACATGATCGCAGATGAAGCTCGTGCCGTAAAAGACCTGCCCCTCTTCATTGCCGACGCGATTAGCCGCGACCACAGGAATAACGTTGCTGACAGCGTGCCCTTGCATGGCCCGGCGCCAGCGCGCGGCGGTGTCAAGGGAGTCGTCCTGTGGCTCTGCGCCAATCGCGGTTGGATAGAGCAACACATCAGCGCCCATAAGAGCCATTGCTCGCGCGGCTTCGGGAAACCATTGGTCCCAGCAGATACCCACACCAATCCGACCCTTTTGAGTGTCCCAGACTTTGAAGCCGGTATTACCGGGGCGGAAATAGAACTTCTCCTGATAGCCGGGCCCATCAGGAATATGGCTTTTCCGGTAAACGCCAAGGGCTGTTCCGTCCGCGTCAATCACGACGACCGAATTGTAGTATTCTGGTCCGGCTTTCTCAAAAATCGAAACGGGAATGACCACGCTGAGCTCGCGTGCCAGGTCTTGCATTTTCGTGACCGCTGGGTGGTCTTGCCACTTTGTGGCGGCGGCGAAATGGTGCTCTTCCTGCGACTTACAGAAATAGTGATCGCAGAACAATTCCGAAGGCAGGACAATCTCCGCACCCTGCGCAACAGCGTTTCGGATAGCGTCGGTGACCCGCGAAATGTTTTCCGCAATCTCACCCTTAACAAAGGACAATTGAAGAGCCGCAACGTTAAGCGTTCGGGTCATAATATTGAATCCTCAATTCCGGGCACCTGCTGCGTCATACAATGAAAAGCCCCACCGCCGGATAGAATATTGCTAGCTGGAAGGGCAACCACTTTGTGACCCGGCATCACTCGTTCGAGCGCGGTGATCGCTTCGGACGCGAACCGCGATTCATAAACCGGGAGATATATGACTTCGTTGCTGATCAGAAAATTCATATGACTGGCAGGCATCGCAGCGCCGTTACGGTCTAAAACAAGACCGGGCGATGGGATTGAATCAACCTCGATTCCCGCATCCAGTAGCGTACGCTGAATGCGCTCCAGCACGTCTCGGTTAGGATCAGTCTCGCCGGAAGGTCGTTGGCAGACCACACGGCCCGGTCCGACGAAACGCGCGATATTGTCAACGTGGCCATCGGTATGATCATTCAACAAACCCTCATCCAGCCAAATCAATCGATCTACGCCGAAGACTTGCTTGAGTTTTTGTTCCGCGATATCTTGCGTCCAACCCGCGTTTCGGTTCGGATTGAGCACGCATTGCCGCGTAGTCAGCATTCGGCCTGCGCCATCCAGGTCCACAGCGCCGCCTTCCAGAACAAAGTCAAAGGGTCGCAGCGGCACCCGTTCAACGCTGGCAATCGCGCTCGCCGTTTCAGTATCTCCGGGCATGAGGTATTTCCCGCCCCAGCCATTGAACCGGAACCGGAGCGCAGTCGGCCCGTCCTCGCCGCGCGCCAGTAAGGGTCCTGTGTCGCGCAACCAGATATCCCCGGCGAGGATCGTATGAAGTTGAACACGCTCGGCCTCAATCAGGTCATCCAGGACGAGCCATGCGCTGGTATAGGCCTCTCTGGATCCACAGGCGATCCGGACCGGTGTGGTCTCGCTCAGCACCCGAATGAAGCCAGCAATCTCAGTCCGCGCGCCGTCAAAAGCTGCGCCCCATTCGTCGCGAATGTGCGGCCACCCAACCCAGATGGCAGCATGCGGCGCCCATTCTGGCGGAACATATGTGTGATCCAAACTCATCGCGGCGCGTTTGCCATAGGTTCTTACCAAGTTCAAAGAAAAAGGGCGGCCCAACCGAGCCGCCCTTTCAAGATTGGATTTAGCCGAAGCCTAGAACTCGTAGCGAAGCCCGAGGCGAACCTGCCACAAGGAAGCATCACCCACGCGAGCTTGCTGGTCGATTGGCGGGAAGCCCGGCTCAACCAGGATGCCCCAGTCATCATTGATCATGTTCGTGAAGTTGTCGACGACGATAAACGCAGAAGAGCGATCATCGGGACGCAATCCGGGGAACTCCTGCTCGACACGGATGTCGACCTTTGTCCACCAGTCCCCTTCTTCGCTGTTGCGCTCAACGCCAGGCTGAAGAACCTCTAGGTTGTTGAAGAACCCGAAGTTCGCGTTTCCGCCAGCCAATGAGAATGGCAGGCCCGAACGCGCGGTTGCAAACGCAGAAAACGTCGTTTCGTAGTCACCGAAGAATTCCTTGCGATAGTTGGTTAGCAAAGTGAAACGGTGCTTGATGTTGTAGTCCGACGTGGCGAGAGCCTGCGACTGAGGATCAGAAACGGCTCTGTTATTGTAGTTCGAGAACGCCACGGAGCTCGTCATCGGCTGGACTTCTTCAGCATCGTTGTATGCGTATCCGAACGCCCAGTCGAAGCCATTGTCATACTCTTTGGCGACGCTGACAGACGCTGTGAATGACCGGTTTCCGTTTTCAACAGCATTGGTCAGGACGAACGCGCCTTCACGGTTACTCTCGTATTGAGGATAGCCATTAATGAATGGCTCATCAGCATCAAGGTCGAGATCCGCGCGAAGCACGATCGCAGAATTGTCGCTTCGAGAGTAAAGCAGGTCACCGTTGACCACATACTCGCCGCCGAAGACTCCGCCACCTGGAAGGGTTGGGTACCAGGTAGCACCAAGCGCAAATTTCCATTCGGAAGGAATTTCGAAGTCTGGATCAAGGAAGTTGATCTCGAAGTTGCTTCCCTGGCCGGCTGCAACAGCATCTGCCATAACAGTTGGCACACACCAACCTGGACCTACAGGAACGCCGTCTTCACAGTCGGTATAGGCAATATCGAACAAAGACGTGGTGCCGTCTTCCAGACCGAAATTTCCACCGTCCTGCCCGAATTGCAGAACGTTGTTGTTAGAATAGTTGTTCGATAACCAAACGTTCGGGTCACCACCGGAGTATAGTCCGAAACCACCGCGAACATCAACGTTTTCCGCAGCGTCCCAGGTAAAGGCAAAGCGAGGTTGCAGCAGGTCGGCACCATCAAGTGTTTGGCCGTTGCTGAACCCATAGTCTGCGACGAAAGCAGGATTGGTTTCTGGCGCGTCATCGGTTTCCCACCAATCATAGCGGAGACCAAGAACGACTGAAACGCTGGAACCGATGTCGAACTCATCCTGTATGTAGGCGGTGTTGACCGCATATCCCCAATCGGCAGCCGCATCAGCTGGATTTCCAGACGGAGCGTTATTGTAGTTCACGTTGTCTGCAAGACCGAGTTCGAAGTTGATGATCGCAGGATCTCGTGTGTCCGTGGCATCGGCTGGTCCAGGACGTGCGTCGAAGTCGATTTCTGTTTCAGTGTGCTGAACGAATAGGTTAAAGATATCGAGCTCTTCGCGCTCATAGCCAAACGTGAGCGAGTGGTCATCCAGCTGGTAGAAGCCTTTGAACGCCATATTGAAAATGGTGTAATCGAGCTGGTTTGATTGACGAGAATCGTCGCCGCCCAGATACACGTCAACGTCGTCGGTACGATCCGCGGTATCGCGACCAAGCTCAATTGTGATTTCTCCGAAATCGGTTCCACCGACCGTTGCGACACGTGGATCAATGTCCACATAGCCGACACGAACTTCAGTAGAGAAATTATCCGTCCAGTCGCTGTAGAGGAAACCGACATATTGGTTCAGCTCAGTTCCTCGCTCATAGAGGTGGTTCGAGAATTCGAACTCGTCTGGATCACCGTCAGATTCTGTGAAGTTGAAGCCATCATTGTAGTTATAGGTGAAAGCCGCACGGTGCTGCTCGTTGATGTTCCAATCCAGTTTCACAAGAAGTTTCTCATCTTCATTGTCGAAGCTGGTCGGGACCTCACCGACATCGTAACCGTAGATGTCTCGTGCGATACGAGCAATTTCATCGAGCTCTGCCTGGGTGACGGCGACTTCGTTAATCGCCCCTGATCCGATAGGACCTCGATCAAAGGTGTTTGCACCTTCAAGCTTTTCGTAGGCAACGGAGAAGAATAGCTTGTCTTTTACGATTGGCCCGGCGATTTGAGCACCGTAGCGGATTTCATCAAACGGATTAGCTTGGACTGATTCACCTTCCAGCGTGTCGCCCTGGAGGTTGTCCGATGTGTAGTCTATGAACGCAGAACCGTGGAACTCATTGGTACCCGATTTCGTCACAGCGTTAATGTTACAGGCGGTAAAACCACCATACTCCACGTCAAATGGAGACAGCTCAACAGCAACTTGCTCAATCGCATCGAACGGGAACGGTTGACGCTCAGTCGGATAACCGTTGGAGTTCAGACCGAAGCCATCATTCAAACGCACACCGTCCAGGGTCAGCGAGTTAAAGCGCGGGTTCTTACCACCACACTGAACCGGATTGATGTCGCCGCGGCTTTCATCAACATAGACGCGCGGGTCGATCCGCAGAATATCTGTGATGTTCCGGTTGATGGCCGGCGCAGATTCCAGAATCTCAAGACCGAACGTGGCGTTCGGGCCTACCGCTGTTTGCACGAGGTCGGTCGCGGACGCGGTAACGACGATCGTGTCGAGCGTTCGGTCTGCGTCGGCGGACAGGGAGAAACTCAGATTTGTTGTATCGCCGAGAACCAGTGGAACGTTTTCGACTTGTTGGCTTTGCAGTTCATCCGCAGAAACCGTGACTGTGTAGGTTGATGAAATCGGCAGGTTGCGGATCGCGTAGCCCCCGGAGGCGCTGGTTGTCGTTGAACGCGTCAGACCCGTTTGCGTATCACGGATGGTGACGGTCGCGCCACTAACGGCGGCGCCGGCGTCGTTCGTTACGGTACCGCGCACTTCAGAGGTCGTAACCTGCGCCTCGGCCGGAGCAACAATCGCTGCGGTCATGATAGAGGCGGCGGCCACACCTGATAGGAGTTTCCAGTTGGACATGAGTTTCCCCTCAATTTGTCACTAAAGCAGGCTGAGCGGGATGCTCAGAAGACTACTGAGCGTCCCACTATTTGCGCGCCATTACAGAAATGTGACAGTCATGTTAGACTCCTGTGACATTGCTGAATCAGACAGTTGGCATTGCAAATAAGCCACACATGCGGCGAAGGGTTTATGTCGTCGCCATGGCGGCTTAATGGGAAATCATGGTGCAAAACGCTATCCTCTCCGACTCCCCGTCAAAGCTCGCAATCGCAATAATTGCGGGGCTTCTGGCGATGCGGCTATTGCTGGTGGCCTGGTCGCCGCTGGAGCTATACGCAGACGAAGCCCAGTATTGGCGATGGGGGCAAAGCCTCGAATGGGGCTATTACTCGAAACCACCAATGATCGCCTGGGTGATCCACTTATCGACCGCTTTGTTCGGCGATTCGGAGGCGGCGATTCGGATCTTCGCACCGATCTTCCACGCCATAGCGGCGTTCTTTCTCTTCCTGCTGTCACGCCGCATGTTCAACAGTTGGGCAGGGCTGATCACGGTCCTGACCTATCTGTTCATGCCTGGCATCGTTCTGTCATCAGGCGTGATCTCGACAGATGGAGTCTTGTTCCCTTTCTGGTGTATGGCGCTCTATCTGTTCTGGCGTCTGCGCGAAGACGATCTGGCCTGGGTCGGTGTGGCGGCGCTCGGGCTCGCCATCGGGGCCGGGTTTCTATCGAAATACGCTATGCTCTATTTCGGGATCGGTATCGTCCTCACATGCATTCTCGATCGAGATACAAGGTCCGCGTTGACCAGCCGGAAAGGCGTCGCCACGTTGCTCATTGCGACCGCGGTGTTCGCGCCACACCTGCTTTGGAACGCGGCGAATGATTTCAAAACCGTCAGTCACACGGTCGATAACGCCAATTTAGGCGGGCAGCTGTTCAATCTTGAAAATCTGCCCAAGTTTCTCGGCGACCAGGTGGGTGTGTTCGGCCCGGTGAGTTTTGTCGCTTTGATTGCGGGACTGGTCTTCCTGCGTCCGCGCCGCGACCTCGCCGATCTCGGAGACGCCGCACATGCGCAGCGCACGAAAGAGGCCTGGCTTGCCTGTTTCATCGTTCCCGTGCTTCTGATCATTGCGTTTCAGGCCGTGTTGTCCCGGGCGCATGCGAACTGGGCCGCCACGGCCTACCCGGCAGCGAGCGTGTGGATGGGCGGCTTCCTGCTGCGGGCAAGTGGCTGGCGCCTGGCTTTCTGGTCAGGTCTGGTGTTTCAAGGCGTTATTGGTGTGCTCGCCACAACCATCGCACTCGGACCACCGAGCTGGACGGCAGCAATCGGGCGCGACAATGATCTGAAACGGGTTCGCGGGTGGCAGGATCTGTCCGAACAATTAATGCGCAACGTCGAGCGCTTGCAGCCCAGCGCCATCTTGGTTGACGAGCGCGAAGTTTGGCACGGGCTGGACTATTATCTCAGGGACGAACTCGAAACGCCGCTGATCATGTGGCGATACAATCCAGGCCCGAAGAGTTTTGCAGAAGGCGTGGATCTCGCAAATCTCGATCATAGCCGCGTCCTGATCGCAAGTTACCGATCAAACCTTCGCCCGCACATGCAGGCCGATTTTGCAACCTGGCAAGCCGAAGGGGCAATTTCTGTTGATCTCGGTCATCGCTCCAATGGGTGCCCGATTCAGCGCGAACTCAGACTATATGTCGCCAGTGACTATGATCCGCTTCCGCGCACGGCGGACTGGCTGCAGGCCTTCAAAATCGACGATGGCGCAGGGAATCTTGTTGACCGTCATATTGATCGTCCCGAACGCTGCCCCAAATAGTGGTCATTCCACAGAACGGATCCCATAAGCTCTCATCATGGCCATTCTGAAAGCCATTCTCGGCCCCACAAATACGGGCAAGACGCATTATGCGCTCGACCGCATGCTGGGGCACACGACAGGCATGATCGGCTTACCCCTGCGCTTGCTGGCCAGGGAAGTGTATGATCGCGTCGTGGCAATAAAGGGCGATCGGGCGGTGGCACTGATCACCGGCGAAGAACGTATTGTGCCTGATAAAGCCCGTTATTGGATCTGCACCGTTGAATCGATGCCGGTGGACGTTCCGGTGGAGTTTTTGGCGATTGACGAAATCCAGATCGCCGAAGACCAGGATCGCGGTCATATCTTCACCGATCGGATCCTGAACGCACGCGGCACGCAGGAAACGCTTTTGCTCGGCGCTGAGACTATGCGCGAAGTGCTGCGCGAGCTTGATTTCGACATCGCGACTGATATCAGAGAACGATTCTCAACCCTCGCCTATGCGGGTCAGAAGAAAATCACCAAACTGCCCAAACGGTCAGCCATCGTCGCATTCAGCGCCGATAAGGTCTACGCGATTGCCGAAGTCTTGCGACGACAGAAAGGCGGCTGCGCGGTGGTCATGGGTGGGCTCAGCCCCCGCACCCGAAACGCCCAGGTTGCGCTCTATCAATCGGGCGAGGTTGATTATCTCGTCGCGACCGACGCGATTGGGATGGGCTTGAATCTTGATGTCGATCGGATTGCGTTTGCCGGGCGCTCCAAATTTGATGGGCGGCGACATCGCTGGTTAAGCAATGCGGAATTGGGCCAAATTGCCGGGCGCGCCGGACGGTTTCGGGATGATGGCGCATTCGGCGAAACCAATGATTGCCCGCCTTTCGAGGAAGATCTCATTCGCGCCATTGAGGATCACCGTTATGAACCGGTTACCGATCTGCTCTGGCGCAATGGCGACCTCGACTTTCGCTCGATCAAAACCCTGATTGCCAGTCTCTCACGCCCGAGTCCGCGCGCATGTTTACGGCAAAACCCGTACGGCCTGGACGAATGGGTGTTGCGTCGAATGGCAGAGGACAGCGCGATCGGGCCCGAGATTCGCGGCGAACGCAATGTTCGGCGGTTATGGGATCTCGCCCGTCTCCCGGATTTCCGCAAGGCCGGACATGAAGGTCATGGCCGTCTTGTATTAGGGCTTGCCGAAACGCTGTCGGACCCAGATGCCCGCCTTGGTGATACTGCGATGGATGAACGCCTGAAAGCACTGGACGTCGCGATGGGCGATATTGGTCTGTTGCAACAACGGCTGGCGATGATCCGAACCTGGACTTACGCAAGTTTCAGACATGACTGGCTTGAAAATCCTGACTATTGGCGCGAAAGAACGCGGGATATTGAAGACCGCCTGTCGGATGCGCTACACGACGCGCTGACACAGCGATTTGTAGATCGCAGAACAACTGCCCTGATTGCCGGGCTGAAAAGGGAAGACCTCTTGAGCAGTGACGTATCCGATACCGGCGAAGTGACGATTGAAGGCCACGCGGTCGGCAAACTGGTCGGCTTGACTTTCGAACCGGATGCCAGCGCGTCCGAGCTTGAAGGCAAAACGCTCCGCCACGCAGCGATGCAGGCGCTGGAACCCGTCATTGCTGACCGGCTCAAATCCATTGCCGGTGCGCCTGAAACCGCGCTCTCAATCAACGAAGCCCGCCAGATTGTCTGGAATGATGCACCGGTAGCACAGCTTATGGCCGGGCCGCACTGGCTGGCACCGTCGGCAAAACTGATCGGCGGACAAGACGCCGAACAGCACCAGCAGTATGCCGCCACCACCCGCGTAAACGAATGGCTCGGTGCGGAGATTGAGCGGCGTCTGCCAACCCACTTCAAGCTAAAATTCTCGACCGACGAGTCCAGCCTGGATGGCCTCGCGCGCGGGCTCGCCTTCCGCTTGGTCGAAAGTGGGGCCGCTTGCGATCTGCGCGGCGAGGACCGGGCCTTGCTGCCCGGATCGGAAGAGCGCACAAAACTGAAAGAGGCGGGTATTCGCTCCGGTCGGATCGCCGCGCACGTTCCCGATGCACAGAAACCCGCTGCTCAAAAGATGATCGCGATCCTTCTATCGCTGTTCGATGGTCGTCACCGCAAAACCGCGCCCGAGGGTGCTGGTAGCTTTGAGCTAGACGGCAGCTGGCCGGATGAGGATCTGGCGGCGCAAGGATATCTGCGTTTCGGCAAACGCGCCGTTCGGGCTGATCTTGCTGAACGCCTCGGCTGGGAGCTGTCCAAACGCCGCAAAGAAGCCGATCAGGCCAAATTCGAAATTCCGCCGGAGCTCGCCTCAATGGTTTCCTGCCCGCTTGAGGACTTTCACAATGTTCTGAAGGGGTTCCGGATTGCACCGGCTGAAAAAGACCCTGAAACAGGGGCTGTGACACTGTGGCGGTTCCAGTCCAAGGCGCATGTTGAGGCGCAGGAACAGCGCCGCGCCGCGCGCAAGGATGCCCGCAATTCTCAGCGCAAGGGCGGCCCCCGCAAGAAACAGGGCCAAGCCTCCGGCAAGCCGCGTCCGCAGAATCAGAATCGCCGTCCGGCGCGGCGTCAGCCGGATCCGGACAGCCCTTTCGCAGCCCTGGCAGCCTTGCTTCCCGAGACAAAAAAATCGCCGCCAAAAAAGCGGAAACCCAAAAAGCCTAAAGCTGCAGCAAAACCGGCTGAGCCCGAAGCCAAAGCCGCTCCGCCAGATTCCCCTGTCGCCGACGGCGCCGCAACGAATGAGTGACAGTACGGGCGAAGAGGTTCGCGTCGATATCTGGCTCTGGCGCGCGCGATTCTTCAAGACCCGTGCATTGGCGACTGATTATGTTTCCCGCAAAGGGATCCGCATTACCCGCAATGGCCAGACCCGGAAAACCGGGAAGGCGGGTCAGCGCGTGAGTGCCGGCGATGTGCTGACATTCTATAAAGCGAAAGCCATCGAGACCGTAGAAGTACTGCAAGTTGGCGAAAGGCGGGGACCTTCCGCCGAAGCGCAAACTCTTTACAGACGCGTCGACGCCAGCGCATAAGGCATGTCATGACAGGTTTTTTCTCTCGTTTGTTCGGTACGTCCCGCCCGGAACCTCCGGTGCGCGATCTCGACCCCTATGAAGCCGCCGCCGCCCTGCTCGTAGAGGCAGCGCTGGTGGATGGCGTGTATGCAAATCTCGAAAGCGACATGATTGCCGAGATCCTCGTGACCAGTCTCGACATGAGTGCCGATCGCGCTGATCAAGTGTTACAACGCGGAGAATTGATCGCTGAAGAGGCGACCGACACGCATGCCTTGACGCGGCATGTCAAAACGCTGCCGCAAACCGAGCGTGCGGGCATCATTGAAGGTCTCTACCGCGTCTCATTCGCGGATGGAGAAGCATGCAAGTACGAAGAATCCTTCGTGCGGCACGTGGCCAGCCTTTTGCATGTGGATGATGTCACACGGGCCCATGCTAAAAAGAGAGCAGAACTAAACGCTCCGTGACAGTCAGATACATTGACTTGTTTGACCTCCGAAGCCATGTGCTGCGCTGCACTATAGAATACAGAGCTGCAAAATGACCTATATCGTCCTGGATGCCTGCATCCGCTGCAAATATATGGACTGTGTCGAAGTTTGTCCCGTGGACTGCTTTTACGAAGGCGAGAACATGCTCGTGATTCACCCGGACGAGTGCATCGATTGCGGCGTGTGTGAGCCGGAATGCCCGGTTGAGGCGATCAAGCCGGATACCGAAGACGAACCGGACGCCAAGTGGCTGAAACTCAATACCGAGTATTCCAAGATCTGGCCGAACATCACGCGGATGAAAGAACCACCTGCGGACCGCGAAGAATTCGCCCAGAAGACGAACAAACTCGCCGAGTATTTCAGCCCCAATCCGGGCGAAGGCGATTAGGCTTTTCCCTCCTCAGACATTGACGACCGGACCATGAGGTCGGAACAATGACCCATTCTGTCTTGAATTGGGGGTTGATATGAGAATTTTTATCGGGGCGCTGGCCGCCCTTTCACTGGCCGGGTGTGTCACCGTCAACGCCACGGATGTGACCGCTGAAATCAGTGCCCAACCAAGCGATGCTGAGGCCATGGCCATCGTTCAGGCGCGCAACACATATTATGAACAGCTTGTTGCCCTGCAGGATGTCGATGGCTTGATAGCGCTGCACACGGACGACTATGCGATTTTCCGACCGGGCAAGGCCAATGTCGAAGGTGAAGCGGCCCAGCGCGACTATTGGGAAACGGCTTTTGAAACCATGAACGGCCTCAGCATTGATGAGAAAACCGTCTTCTTCGCCGGGCAAGACACAATCATTTCCCACGATTTCTACCAGACATATGCCGATGGCGCTTCGATTGGCGGCGGACAATCTGTCATTGTCTGGAAGAAAGTCGACAATGTCTGGCTGGTTCACTGGGAAATGTTCAACTAGGCGTTCAGCCCCGCGATCACCAACCGGTCTCCCATCATGTAGCGGATGAGATCGCCGTAGCTCAGCATCAGCGCGGCTGCCATCACGGCGATTGCGAGCCAGAGCCAACGCCCGAACCAGGTCCTGGTCACGGTCGCCGTTCCCTGCAAAGACGCCATATAGAACAGGGTCGGCGTCCAGAACAGAATTTGCCCAACGCCGATGATGCGCGTGAAACCAAACTGACTATAGACGACCAGTGTCATCGCAAGTCCCATCAAGGTCCCGAGAACAATCGCGCGGGCTTCGTGACGAAACAGTCCGAACAGAATTGCAATCGATAGCGTGCCCCCCATCACCTGAAGCCAGATCAGCTTCCAGTCCGGACTGCGCGCCAGCACGTCCTGATAAAATCGCTCGAATAGTTCCATTCTGCCCTCCCCAGCCCGAATGTCATGTCGCGAAAAGCTGCCTCATATCCGCGAAAGCTTTAAGCTCAATCGCGTTCCCGGACGGATCACGAAAGAACATGGTCGCCTGTTCTCCGGGCTCGCCTTTGAAACGCGCATAAGGCTCGATCAGGAAGTCGACTCGTCCGGTTAGTCGTTCGGCGAGCCCCGTCCAGGTATCCATATCGAGTACCAGGCCGAAATGCCGGACCGGGACCTGCTTTCCGTCGACGTCAGATTCTTGCGTCTCATCACATTCACCCGGCGCCAGATGCGCGACAATCTGGTGGCCGAAAAAGTCAAAGTCGACCCAGTGTTCGCTCGATCGCCCTTCCAGACAGCCCAACAGCCCCCCATAGAAGTCACGCGCGGCGCTTAGATCATGGACGGGAAAAGCGAGATGAAATGGCGGCATGCCGAAGCTGTAGCAATTGCTTCAGTTCTTGTCATCTCGGCTCACGCGCCGAATACGCCACGGTCATGAAATCGCGCCACCCGGTATCGGTGAGAACAGAATCCGTCGCGTTCAATCCCTCGCCACTCCAAGTATACTCGGAACGTCCGATCTCTGTCCGCGGGTCGACCCATATGACAGTCAGCGAGGTACGATCAAAGCGACCCGACAGGTCCAGGATTGCCCCTCTTGAATCCTCCCAGACGCCATCCACCTTCCCTTCTGTAAACCGGTACAGACCGCGTCCGGCGAAAACCGTTGCCCCGTCCGACCCAGAGACTATCGAGTAATCCTGAACGACATGGTTCGCGCTGAGCCCCGGTCGCCAGATTGATGTACAGGTGGCTTGCAGGCCGCGGGCGACACAAGGGCCACTCCAGGTCCCGAAATGAGCGAAGACCGCGTCTGGCGAAGCATCCGCACTCGCCACCGGTCCAGTCGACGCGGCCAATATTGCGAGCGCGGTAAGTCTTGATTTGTTCATATGATTTTCCTCCTGCGAAATGACGCGGACGCCGCCATTTCCTTTCAGACGATTCAAACCGCACGATTTTGACTCGTGGACTCTTTTTTCGCGCCAATGGATGAGCTTTCGAGGTTAAACCCTTGCCAGAGAATCATATTTCTTAGCGCCGTGATCTTCATTAAAAACAGTTCATTAACAAGGCTGTATCCGATTTATCACACTGCCAAAAGGGCGTGGGAGTCAGACCGTCAAAAATCACATTCTGGTCACATTTGGAGCCGATCTCGCCCCCGCGCGTCATGCGCATACAGGAGAGTAAAAAATGAAAACGTTTCTTCCCACACTCATGGTGACAGCAGCGCTCGCTGTGTCTCCCGCAGCTCTGGCAGAAGGCTGGTACGCGGATGGCGGCTACACGCACGTCACCACTGATGTCGACACCGGCGTAGGCTCTGCTGACATTGACCTCGGAGCATTGTCTGGCCGTCTCGGTTATGACTTTCACCCGAACTTTGGCGTCGAAGGCGAGCTCGCATTTGGCGTCAATGACGAAGAAGCCACACAAGGCGGCGTCACGGCATCACTTGGCCTCAACTATCTGGTTGGTGCCTACGGTAAGGCCCAGCTGCCTGTCGCCGAAAACATCAACCTGTTCGCCCGTGCCGGGATCGTCCAGGCAGAACTCGAAGCCGAAGTGACCGGCCTGGGCTCTGCATCTGATAGCGAAACCGGCGCCGGTTACGGGGTTGGCGGAACCGTCGACGTTGCCGAGAATATCTACATTCGCGGCGACTATACGCGCTACGACATCGAAGATGTTGAAGCCGATGCCTTCACAATTGGCGTTGGCGTGAAATTCTAGTTTCACTCCCGTCACTTCGAAGACAGACGAGCCCCCGCGCCAGAACGGTGCGGGGGTGTTCTGTCTGTGGCGACCGCGTTCTGATCGGCCTTAGGGCGCGCAATCACCTTCCCACTGAACGTGCATGCTATAGACGTCCCGCCCCGGCAGATTGTAATTGATCAATAGCGGCTTGTCCGCCGCCGCCGCGCGCTCCAGCGTTGTCAGGACCCGGTCCCAGCGATTGGTCTCACCGGTCGACGCAATCGGCACAGGCGCCCCGCTCGGCAGGTGACGGATCGCATCAGGTTCAAAATTGAAGCGCTGATCGCCCGAAGACGTCTTGAGCACGAACATGGTCGCGATCCGGCTCAGGCTCTGAATATTATAGACCTGATGCTTGATACATCCGACGGCGCGGCCCGTGCTCGCCCCGGTCAGGTCTTTCAGAGCGGGCGCCTTGTCGAGCGGCACCTGGACCTGTTGCGGCAATTCGAGCTGCTGCATCTGCTGCGGCAAATCCTGCGCGAGGGCGGTCCCGCCGAGGCCGAGCGCCGCAATTGCGATCAGTTGAAGTTTCATAATGCGTCCCTTTCCTGCTCCCCCAAGCCCGGAGGAGTGTAGGCGAGCCAGCGAAAAGGGTCCAGATTGGCGGACGGAAGGCCAATCGCACGCCGTTCATCCCGGACGTGATCCGGGACCTCCCTCGGAATGTCCGGTCTTTATCGCACGAGATCCCGGGTCGGGCCCGGGACAGTCGGAGAGCGCGCAGCACAAAACCACTCACGAGCTTGCGCTCTGAGGCGATGGAAGGGCCAGGCGCGCCTGAAACAGGAGCGAGATGAACTGCCGCTCTCTCGAGACGGCGTATTGCGCCTGGTTCCGGCGCGCCTGCGGCGGCATGTTTTTCAGGGTTTAGGTCCTGGCCACCTGGA
>JANSXJ010000102.1 GCA_024743015.1 Hyphomonas sp.
CTTTGTGCGCAGATATTCTCGCCCGGACGCTGGAGCGGTGCGGTGTGAAGGTTGAGATCCTCGGCTTCACGACGAAGGCCTGGAAGGGTGGTCTCAGCCGTGAGGACTGGGTCAAGGCCGGCAAACCCGCCGGGCCAGGGCGTCTGAATGATTTGCGTCACATCGTATACAAATCAGCCGATGCGCCGTGGCGTCGGGCACGCAAAAATCTCGGCCTGATGATGCGCGAGGGGCTCCTTAAAGAGAATATTGACGGCGAGGCGCTGCTCTGGGCGCATGACCGGCTTCTGGCCCGCCCGGAACAACGCAAGATCATGATGGTGATTTCAGACGGTGCGCCGGTCGATGATTCCACGCTGTCGGTAAATGTCGGGAACTATCTCGAGCGCCATTTGCGTCAGGTGATCGAGGAGCTGGAAACGCGCAGCCCGGTTGAATTGATCGCAATCGGTATCGGGCATGATGTCACGCGCTACTATAAGCGCGCCGTTACGATCGTTGATGCCGAGCAGCTTGGCGGTGCGATGACGGAGCAACTGGCCAGCCTGTTCGACGAGAATGGCGAGGCGCCAAAGCCTGAAGCTATGGCGGTGCCACCACTGACCCGCGAAACCGTCAAACCTGGTGGGGCAACGACTGGGGCAGGGTCTGGTGCGCCGCGTTACGGTGGAACCAAAGTTGGCTCGGGTCGCGATGTTCGCCGCACAAAAATGTAATTTTCTTCATGACCATGCCGTATTCAAGCGCTTAATCGGACGCTGAAGAGGACGATTTCACATGCGCATAATCTCACTATTCGCTGTCGCTGCGGTCTCTGCATGTGCGGCGGCTGATGTGCAGGCCCCGCAAGCGGTGGCAAACGCGACGCCATCTGGCGTCTGGTCGTTCTCCGAACAGGTCGACGCCTTGCGCGAAGCGTCCTGCCCTGAAGACACGCCATATGCGCGTGCAAGTTCGATCGATGTGCGCGTCATTGAAGCAGAGCGCGGCAATAAACAGGCGCGGGAAAATCAGCTCACAGGGCTCTCATTGGCAGGGGCCTGGCAGCTTGAATCGCCGGAAAAGGATTTTGGCGGTCTGTCTGGACTTGCCGTGATGCCATCTGGTTCGCTGCTGGCGATCAATGATGCCGGGGCTTTTGTCTGGATCGGAGTCGACCCGGAAACTGGGTCTCCCGATGGTATCGGCGCGATTTCCTATATGCGTGACGCCCGCGGTGCGTTTTTTGCCAATAAGCGCGATGGCGATTCCGAAGGGCTCGACATCCGCGAAGGGTTGGCAATTGTCAGTTTTGAACAGGACCACCGCATCTCGGCTTTTGATCTTGAGCGCTGCGGTTCCGCGGCGCGCGCTGCCCCAGTTGTCAATCTGACGCCTGTTCTTGATGGCACATTGCTGGCCGACAATCGCGGGCCGGAAGCCTTGTCTCTCACCGGCGATACGCTGGCCGTCGGATATGAACTTCGCAAGGCTGGCGGCTCTCCCATCGGAACGGTAAACACTGACGGCAGCCTGTCTGATGTCGAGACGACCGAGCAGCCGCTTCTGTTTTTGATGACCGGGATGGATGTCAAAGGCGATATATCGGCGCGCATTTTCCGGGCGTATGATCCGATCCGCGGCGCGCGTGTCATGCTACACGTGGACCGGGGTGGTGAGCGGATCGGTGACGGCGTGTTCAAGCGTCCGCTTCCAGTGGACAATTTCGAAGGGGTAGCGATTGGCCAGAGCCCGTCAGGCGCGATACGGATCTGGATGATCTCGGACGATAATTTCAGCGCCAATCAACGCACTCTTTTGCTGGCGCTGGATCTCCCTCAATAGGGGCGACATAAAGCGGAATGGGGCATGATCCGGTCTTTTGGGGTGTCGCGGTTTTTTCCGTGCTCATCACAGGCGTATCCAAAGGTGGGTTTGGCGGACTTGCGCTGCTGGCTGTGCCGCTGATGGCGCTGGTCATCTCCCCGATCCAAGCGGCGGGGATCATGCTGCCAATCCTGATCGTGATGGACTGGGTCGGTGTCTGGACGTATCGAAAACACTGGGATCGAAAGTTGCTCATTCTGTTATTGCCGGGCGCGATTTTGGGGATCGCAGCAGGCGGGCTGCTTGCCGGGTATGTCGATGACCGGATCGTGAGGATCTTCGTCGGCGCAATCGCCGTTCTCTTCCCGCTCTATGCGATCTTCAAGCCGCGCGGTGGGGATGCGTTTATTCAGAACAACCGCCCGCTTGGCTTTTTTTCAGGCACTGTCGCCGGCTTCACGAGCTTCATCGCTCATGCAGGCGGCCCCCCGTTCCAGGCATATGCGATCCCGCAAAAGCTCGACAAGCAGATCTATGCCGGCACTGCGGTCATGTTCTTTTTCGTGGTCAATTTCGTCAAAGTCCTGCCCTATGCGATGCTCGGTCAGTTCGACCAGACCAATCTCACAACTTCGCTCATTCTCATTCCGATTGCCCCATTTGGCGTGTTGTTCGGCGCATGGTTGGTCAAACGGATCGATCAGCAGCTCTTCTACCGCATTCTTTACGGTTTGATCTTTGCCGTAGGGCTCAAGCTGCTCTGGGACGGATTGATCTAGTCTTTGGAAATAAGATCGACGAGCGCGACTGCCTCATAGCTCGCCCAATCGGTATCGCCTTCCAGCTTGGCGACTTTCAAGCCGTCGCGATCGTACAGAATCGTCGTCGGAAATCCACCGCCCGCGCCGCTATCATAGACCACATTCCAACCCTCGGGCCCTTCGGCCAGCGTATAAAAGTCGAGGCCGCTATTGCTGAGTTCGCTCAGCCGCGTCTTAGCATAGTCATGATCGCTCGGCTCATCGACGCTGATTGCGATCACTTTGAACGTGTCGGATCCGCGTGACCGTTGAAGCGCCGCGAGTGACGGCATTTCCCGCTCGCACGGCCCGCACCAGGTCGCCCAGAAATTCACGAGGATCGCTTGGCCCTCAAAGTCCTGATAATGAACGATATTTCCGTTCCCATCGACAAATGGTGCCGGGGGCGCTGGCGCACCTTTGTCGCTCAGGTCCAGCTTGGACAGGGTCCCGACCGCCAATTTTGCCACAGGGTCGCGGTTACTTCCCTTTGAACTGGCGCTAAAGAGCCAGTAAAGCAGCGCCAGAGCAATTCCGGAAAACATGGTCGGGATGGCAATGCGCAAAAAACGATCCATGGGCGATGGGCCCTCCAGCTGATGACAAGGACGAGACAGCGATATGGCGAGTGAGAGCAAAAAAGGCCAGCAAATGTGGGGTGGACGCTTCGCCGCACAGCCAAGCGATATCATGCAATCCATCAATGCATCGATTGATGTTGATCGCCGCATGGTGCGTGAAGATATTGCCGGATCTCGCGCCCATGCCGACATGCTGGCCGAGCAGGGGATCATCTCAGAAGAGGACAATCTCGCCATTCAGGAAGGTCTCGACCAGGTGGTTGCAGAGGTCCAGGAGGGCAGCTTCCCGTATCGCGCTGAGCTTGAAGACATTCACATGAATGTCGAAGCACGCCTGAAGGAGCTGATCGGCGAACCTGCAGGGCGACTGCACACCGCGCGGTCGCGCAATGATCAGGTGGTCACCGATTTTCGCCTGTGGACCCGCGGGGCGCTGACCGAAGCGCGGCGCAGTCTCAAAGTCTTGCAGCGGTCGCTGGTCAAGCGCGCGGGCGAGCATACTGACACCGTGATGCCGGGCTTCACACATTTGCAGACAGCGCAGCCGGTGACGCTTGGCCATCACTTGCTGGCCTATGTGGAGATGATTGAGCGCGACCGCGCGCGGCTGGACGATTGCGCCCGTCGCTTGAATGAAAGCCCGCTCGGTTCTGCCGCGCTGGCGGGAACGGGCTTCACGATTGATCGCGACGCGACGGCCGAGGCCCTTGGGTTCTACCGTCCGATGGCCAATTCTCTGGACGCTGTTTCAGCGCGCGATTTTGCCCTGGAAGCGTTGTCGTCGCTTTCCATTGCCGCAACGCATCTGTCACGCTTGGCGGAAGAAATTGTGTTGTGGACCAGCGCCCAGTTTGCCTTTGCGAAACTCTCAGATGCCTGGTCGACTGGGTCGTCCATTATGCCGCAAAAGCGAAATCCGGATGCTGCAGAGTTGGTCCGGGCCAAGGCCAGCCTGATCACCGGCCAGTTCGCGGCCTTGCAAGGCGCCGTGAAAGCACTGCCGCTCGCCTATGCCAAGGACCTGCAAGACGACAAGCAGCTGACGTTCTCTGCCTTCGATACGTTCGGACTGTGCGCGGCGTCGATGACCGGAATGATCGAAACCATTACGTTCAATCGGGAGAATATGCGGGCTGCGGCGGCGAAAGGATTTTCCACCGCAACTGACCTTGCTGATTGGCTGGTGCGTGAATTGAAGATGCCGTTTCGTGATGCTCATCACGTCACTGGGTCGCTTGTTGCCAAAGCTGAAGAGAAAGGCTGCGACCTGCCAGAGCTCAGCCTTGAAGAAATGCAGGCCGTCGAACCCCGGCTAACAAATGACGTATTTTCCGTGCTCACTGTTGAAGCCTCAGCGATGAGCAGGCAAAGCTATGGTGGAACGTCGCCGGTTCGGGTGGCCGAACAGGTTGAGCAATGGACACAACGCCTCGGATAGGAGCGCCGCAAAATGAAACATGTGATCAAAACCGCACTGGCTCTTTCCGCGCTGGCAGGCCTGGCAGGCTGCGGTCTGCGCGGCGACCTTGAGCGCCCGCCCCCAATCCTCACCGAACCGCCAACGGAGGAAACTTCTGCCCCGGTAGATTCTGCTGTGTTGTTCGCTGGCAACGATATCAATGAGGGCACGACCTATTTCAATTCTCTCGGCGGGGAGATCCCGAAACCTGCTCCGACTCTGGACGTCGAAGAAGAAAGCATGGGGGAGGTCAGCCCCGGCTGATAATCGCGCGTGCATCATTTTAACTATGAGGATGGCCACCTTCATTGCGAAGGCGTCGATCTGAACGAGATTGCGGACCAGATCGGAACACCGGTCTATGTCTATTCTACAGCAACGCTGCGCCGTCATGCGCGCGTCATTGCGGCGGCGTTTGACGGTATGGATTGCCTCATAGCCTATTCGGTCAAGGCGAATGGAAATCTCGCCGTTCTGAAAACACTGGCGAGCGAAGGTTGCGGCGCAGATGTCGTCAGCGGCGGTGAACTGAAGCGCGCGCTCACGGCCGGAATTCCGGCCCATCGCATCGTCTTTTCCGGCGTCGGCAAGACTCGTGAGGAAATGGTGCTCGCGCTAGAGACCGGTATTCACCAGTTCAACGTGGAAAGTGGTGCGGAGCTGATTGAGCTTTCCGAAGTGGCTATGGGTCTCGGCAAGGTTGCGCCGGTCGCGCTTCGCGTGAACCCGGACGTCGCGGCGGGCGGCCACCCGAACATCTCGACCGGCAAGGCTGGCGACAAGTTTGGTGTGCCATGGGCAGATGCCCCGGAACTGTATCACCAGATGAAAGCGCTGCCAGGTGTGGAGGCGGTGGGTGTCGATGTTCATATCGGTTCTCAGATTGGCGATCTGGAACCGATGCGTGCCGCGTTCAAAAAGACGATTGGTCTCGTTAAGTTCTTGCGTGACGCCGGGCATGACCTCAAGCGGATCGATCTGGGCGGCGGTCTGGGTATCCCCTATCAGGCCAGCGATTCACCTGCGCCTCCGTCTGATTATGCGCAGATGATCCGGGACGTGACCGAAGGGCTCGGCTTGCAGGTGATCCTGGAGCCTGGGCGCGTCATTGCGGGAAATGCCGGTGTGATGGTGAGCGAAGTGCTTTATCACAAGCCAGCCCCGGACCGAACGTTCCTGATTATAGATGCAGGCATGAACGATTTGATGCGTCCGGCACTTTACCAGGCCCATCACGATATCCTGCCGCTTGCCGAGCCGTCGGCGGATACACCGCGTACGACCTATGACATTGTCGGACCGATCTGCGAATCGACCGACAAGTTTGCGGCGCAGCGCAAGATGCCTGAGGTGCCAGCCGGAGGGCGTATCGCGTTTATGTCATCCGGCGCCTATGGCGCTGTGCTTTCAAGTCAGTACAATGCTAGGCCGCTGGTTGCGGAAGTTCTGGTCGATGGCGATCAATACGCCCTGGTTCGTCGCCGGCCGAGCTTTGATGAAATGATACAACTGGAGCAAATGCCCGATTGGCTGAGCTGAACCGCATTCCTGGCACGAAAAGCCTGATCGACCGGACGTTCCGGCGACTTCGGGACATCGCGCTGTGGAAAGCCTGGTGGCCATTCATTGTTCTGCTGAGCGTATTTGTCGGAGTCGCCCTACTCGGCATATTCGAACGCACCCCTGCACGGTTCGGCGCGCTGGCGACGCTGATCTTCCTGGTTGGCTCTGTGGTTGCTCTACTGCGCGGCATCCGCCGATATCAGCGTCCGAATCCGCGCGAGGCCATCAACGCGTTGGACCAGCAGTCGGACCTCCGACCGCTCGTCTCGCTAATGGATCGGCCGGCTCGGCCCGAATCGACCGGTGTGCAATTGTGGCGCGCGCACGAGCAGCGCCTTACGGATGAGGCACGACGCCTCAGCGTGCCAGGTTTTTCTGCGGTCTGGGAACAGATAGATCCCCTGCGACTGCGATTCATACTGCCGCTTGTAGTGGCTGCGCTGTTCGCGCTGAGCTGGGGCAATACCTATTCGCGCCTTTCTGGTGCGCTGGACCCGGACTATGGCAGCCTGTTTGGCGCGGAGGATGTCCGGATTGAGGCCTGGATCACGCCGCCGGAACATACCGGACGGGCACCGATCTTCCTGAAAGAAGGCCAATCCGAGGTCCGCGTGCCGCAAGGCTCGGTCATGACGCTTCGCGTTCAAGCCCCGTCGACGCCGAAGCTCCGCGTGATCGCCGAGGATGGACGCCGCACAACCAGGTTCGCCGCGACGCCGGACAATGCATTCGAAGCAACTACGGTGATCACTTCGAATAGCGATGTCTCGGTCCGCTGGTGGGGCGAGCGAAAGGTCTGGTCGATACTGACATCTCCAGACGCACCTCCTGCCGCACAATTTGTGGAGCTGCCGGTCCTGGGTGCCGGGGATCGAACCGAATTCAGTTGGACGGCGAGTGATGACTATGGCATTGCCAGCCTAGAGCTTGCGATCAAACCGGAAGGCAGTGAGCGGGAATTTGACTTGGTTCCTGTCGAACTCGGCGCAATCAGCCCGCGCGAGGCTGAAGACGAGTCCAAGATAGATTTGACCCGAAATCGATGGGCGGGTGCCCGCGTAGAGATCCGCCTGAAAGCGACCGATGGCGCAGGCCAGGTTGGGTTTAGCGAGCCGCATTTCTTCAAACTGCCCGAAAAGCTGCTACTGCAACCCCTCGCCAAGGCTATTCAGGACGTGCGTGTGACCGTGCTGCGCGAGGACGCGCCTTATGTTGAAGCTGACTATGAGCCGGACGCGACGCAGGCGGGAGCTTACTATCTGTCTGCGACCCAGCGCTTGTCGCAAGCGCCGCAAGGGGTGCAACGCGGGGCCGTTATGCTCGAAGCAGTGACCTATGAAGCGCCGCGCTATTTCAAAGACATACTGGTCTACTCTGGCCTGACCACCGCACGTTACGCGCTGGAAGCCTCCAGTACGACGGATGAGGCCAAAGCGACCGAGCCGCTGCTCTGGTCGTTGGCCTTGCGAGCGGAGTATGGGTCTGCCGCTGATGCCTACGCCGCGCTCATGGCAGCTAAGAAAGCGCTGGAAGACGCGCTGCGGGATGGCGCGAGCGAGGAAGAAATCGCGCGTCTGGTAGACGCGTTCAAGGAGGCGGCACAGCGTTACATCGCTGCTAAAATGGCCGAAGCCATGGCCAATGGGTTGGAAGCGCCTCCGAGCAATGAAGATAGCGCCGAGGGACCGAGCGGCTCCGGGCTTGGCGGTCAGGGATTCTCCGACATGCTGGACGCGCTCGAAGATCTCAGCGAAACGGGAGCCACCGATCAGGCGCGTCAACTCCTCGCGGATATCACCAACATGCTAGAGAACTTGCAGTTCCAGCAAGGTCAGGGCGGAGGCAGCGACGGCTTCCCGGGCCTGCCGGGCGAGCAGGGAGAGAATGAGAACGATGAAGACCTCCCCGAAGAAGAGCGGGAGATGAGTGAAACCATGCGCGAGCTTTCAGATCTGCTGCGCGAACAACGAGAATTAAACGACGAAACGCTCGCGGAGCAACGCGGAGAACGCGGCGATTCTGGCGAACAATCCTTCGGTGAGGATCAGGCTGAAGAGGGCGGTGATTTTCAGGCAGGCGACGCCGAAAACCCAACAGGAACCGATGGCGAAGACGGACGTTCGCTCGCCGAGCGACAGGGTGACATTGCTGATCGGATTGAAGAATTGGCCGAAAATCAGCTTGGAAGCGGCGAGGATGGTGAAGGCGAGGGCGCTGGCGGCCTGCTCGACGAAGAAATTCTTGAAGCGATTGAACGGTCGCAACGCCGCGCCGGAAACGCGCTGGAAGAGGGCAATGAGGGCCGGGCCATTCGCAATCAAGATCAGGCCACGCGTCAATTGCGCGAGCTTGCAGAAGGCCTGGCGGAGGCGCTCGACGAGGCACGCGCCGAGCGGTTAGGCGACCAGAACCAGCAAGGCGCAGGCGCTGCTGATCCGTTTGGAAACTCGATCAGCGGAGCCGTCGATGACAGCAACAGCGTCGACATCCCCGACGAGGCAGAGCGCCAGCGCGCCAAGGATATTCTGGACGAACTTCGCCGCCGTTATGATGAAGCGGTCGACGAAGAAGAGCGAGAATATTTACGTCGACTACTCGACCGGTTCTAAAGTCTCAGCCCCCGGCTTCTTGAATTTCAGCGTCATACGGTCAGACTCGCCAATCGCGGCATAGGCGGCGGCATCAAACCCATCCGGGGTATTGCCGTCGCGATCTGAGGTTCGACTGACGGGCGGCAGTGTCCAGACACCAAATGGATGATCGGCGGTGTCATTTGGGTTGGCGTTGATCTCGCTCGCTTCAACAAACTCAAAGCCTGCGGACGCGGCCAGCGCCTTGACGAAGTCTTCGTGCACATAGCCGGTCGCAGCACGCGGGTTCTGCTCAGCGCTGGAGGGCAGGCGATGCTCGACAACTCCCAGAACGCCACCGGGCTTCAGCGCGGCATAGGCATCGGTGAAGAATTTCGCCGTATAGTCCCCGCCCATCCAATTATGGACATTGCGGAAGGTCAGGACAGTGTCGACGCTATTCTCAGCAGCGAGAGGTCCTGATTGAGCTGAAAATGCACTATATTCGAGCGTTCCAAATAGCGCCGGGTCAGCGTCATAGACAGCTTTGAAATCGGCAATCCGCTGTTCAATTCGCGCTAGACGGTCGCCCTCAAATGCATTTGTATCCCAAACGGTCGCAATCAAAGTACCGTCGCCAGAGGCGAGATAAGGTGCCAGCACATTCGTGTACCAGCCGCCGCCTGGCCAGATCTCCATGACGGTTTCGCTGGGCTCGACTTCGAAAAAGGCAAGGGTCTCAGCGGGATTGCGCCACACATCTCGCGCCTTCTCCTCATCGCTGCGCCAGTCGCCGGCAACCGCCTCTGCGAGGGTCATAGGCCCGGTCTCAACCTCTTCGATAACGGGCGGAGTTTCGGGTTCCAGTGTTGTCGCAGGCGCCTCTGTACCACCTGAACAAGCTGTGATCACCATTAGGGCTGAACCGAACGAGAATTGCGTCTTCATCATTTGACTCCTGAAAAGGTCTTGAATCATGTGTTTCGCGTTTCCACATAGCCTTTGTCGCAGCGCTGCCAAGCAGGTTGTGACCGAATTTTCTGCCAGCGCCGATGGTCGGGCTGGACGAACAGAGAAATTCGCACCTCGAAATACGCGGCTATTCAAGATCGCCGCGAATGACAGTTGCTAAAGAAAGGGCTGTAAATATGAGCACGATTGATCTGACCCCCCTTTACCGAACCATGGTTGGCTTTGACCGTATGGCCAATATGATTGATAGCGCTGCCCGTCTTGACGGCGCACAAGGCTACCCCCCTTACAATATTGAGCGCGTCGCCGATGATGAGTTTGCGATCGAGATCGCGGTTGCCGGCTTTGGCGAGGAAGACCTCGATATCGAAACCAAAGACGGTTTACTGACCGTGGCGGGTCGCAAGACTCCACCAGAAGATGGCGAGGCAGAACGTGAATTCCTGCACCGCGGCATCGCTGAGCGTGGCTTCCTACGCCGGTTCCAACTGGCCGATCATGTCATTGTGACCGGTGCGGAACTGCGCAACGGCCTGCTCCGGGTCGAACTCGTTCGCGAGCTCCCGGAAGCCAAGAAACCACGTAAGATCGAGATCGGCGCCCCGAAGAAGGGCGGTAAACCAAAGCTGATCGAAGGCAAAGCCGACGCCGCTTAACGGCGCGATCTGTTCCTGAAGAAAAGCCCCGGACCTTGCGGTTCGGGGTTTTTTGTTTACCGGAGTCTCGTCGAGGCGGACTCTATTGAGCGGCTTCCAGGGCCCGCTGTTCGTCAATCCAGGCGAGATCCACATTGAGCTTGCCAGCCATCTTGTCCCGGCTGGTGATCATGCGCCAGAACGGGGCGACCTCCGAGACCGGTTTTCCATCGGCGAGGTCTTCCAGGGCGGCTTCAGCGACCATGCGGACGAAGATCGATGTCGACA